>CAZDUC010000038.1:1526-8891 GCA_964508585.1 uncultured Candidatus Saccharibacteria bacterium | reverse complement strand
TGATACGCAAATCTGTACAGTATGAACAGGCAAAGGAACTTCGAAAACGTGGCTTTACCTACGCCGAAATTGCAAAGATCGTTGATGTCTCAAAAAGCACCATTTCTCTTTGGTTTTCACGTGAAACGTGGTCTATCTCTGTGTCGAGTGATAATAAGAGACGAGCGAATAAGGAAAATAGTAAGCGCATTTCCCTTCTCAATACCGCGAGAGGTACTCAGTATAAGAAATCATATGCTGAAGCTGAGCGTTCTGCAGTCACTGAATTTAAGCACTACAAAGACAGTCCCCTATTTATAGCTGGCCTCATGCTCTATGTGAGCGATGGTGATGTAGTAAACCCTCAACTCATTCGTATTGCTAGTACGAAACCCGACATTCATCGCATATTTATTACATTTGCTTCTGAATATCTGGGTGTTCCAAAAGAAAAAATCCGTTTTTGGATGCTTCTCTACCCCGATCTCAATCCAGAGAAATGCTCACTTTTTTGGTCAAAAAAAGTGAAGGTTCCTTTGTCACAGTTTCACAAATATCAAGTCCTTGAGAGAGGAAACATAAAAAAAACAACGCATTTCGGTGTTGGAAATACGCTCATTGGAAGTACCATACATAAGCGAAAATTACTCAAATGGATTGAATTGTGCATGAAGGAGATTAAATGAATGACTGTACTATGCTACAATAGTATGAATGAGGACAGATAAGGACATTGCATTTACACTGAGAAAACAGGGGAAAAGTTACTCAGAAATCAGTTTCGAACTCAAGGTTGCGAAGAGCACATTGTCAAACTGGTTCAGAGGAGTAGATTTTTCTGAAGATATTCGAGTTTCACTTGTGAATAAGGCAGTAAAGGAAAGTACATCAAGAATCATTGCACTCAACAAGATTCGTGGTGATTCCCTCCACGCACTCTACGAACGTGCACAACAAGAAGCGGTGTACGAACTTGCTGTATACGGAACAAACCCACTTTTCATTGCTTCAGTGTGTGCATACTGGGGTGAGGGTGATAAAGTAAGCAAGAATCATATACGAATCACCAACACAGATCCTCAAATGATCCTTATGTTTAAAGAATTTCTTATAAAAATATGCGGAGTTCCCGTTGAAAGGCTCAAGCTCGCATTATTTATCTATTCTGACATCGATGAGCTTGAAAGCAAAAAATTTTGGTCCAAAAATGTTGGAATTAAGAACTTTCACAAAACGATGATCCTTCCGAGTCGAAGCAAAAAACGAACGCTAGAGCACGGAATATGTACACTTGTGTTGTCAAACTCATATCTCAAGAGAAAAATACTCTTATGGATTGACCAAATGCCTAAATTCGTATTAAGATAGTGCTTACACGATGCGGGTATAGTTTAATGGTAGAACGTCACGTTGCCAACGTAATAATGGGAGTTCGATTCTCCCTACCCGCACATATGAAAAACGCCCATTTAGGGCGTTTTTCATATGTGCGGGTAGGGGCGTATCTTTTGCGAATGCAAAAGGAGCAAGAATCGAAGCTGATCAGCGATAGTTTTGGAGGCGAATGCCGAACAAAACTATCCTGAACGGGTACTGAAACCGTAAGCAAAGCTTTCTTGAACTGCACTCGTATCATAAATCCAAGCAAGCTTTGATTTAGATACTCGTTTGTTCAAGTAATGTTCGATTCTCCCTGGTCGCACAAATGAAAATACACCACGTATAAGGAGCACAAACCGAAATCACCCTCGATAGAATACGAGCGGGTGAAGCATTATATCCACAAAGTGTATTGAATATGCTGATGTTCGATTTTCAAGGGCCACTTCATAGCACTTTAAATGTACATTGTATGTTGATATACTGAATTATTATGTCATCCGCAGGAAAAATTAGATCGTATAGCAAGAGTTATGAAAAATTTGATGGTGGCATAAAATCACTTCAATGGTCCTCATACAAAGCAGCTGCGATTCGATACAAGAATCTTGTAGAAAACATTGATTTTGAGGGAAAAACAGTACTGGATGTCGGATGTGGCTTTGGTGATGTGATTCCCTTCATAGTAGCAAAAACAAGCAATTTTCAATATACAGGAGTCGATCTCCTTGAAGTTTTTACCAATGAAGCACAAAAACGGTATCCTGAATTTGAGTTTATTGCAAAGGATTTTTTCACGACCACAATCAAGACCTATGACATTGTGCTCTGCTCAGGCGCGTTAAATGGAAAATCAACCCAACCTATTAAAGATAGAAGTATCAAAATTAAAAAGCTGTTTGAGCATACAAATGACGCACTCGTCTTCAATATGGCTGGTGGGATAAAAATCAGTAACTCAGATACATCCCGTGTCGTGTATGTACCGTCAACAGAAATCTTGAACTATTGCCTTACATTGACAACAAAAATAATTTTCAAACAGCACTATCACAAAAAAGACTTCACGATAGCCTTGTTCAAGTAAAAATCAGATATAAAGGACACACTCAGTTCCATAAAAGACATCTCTGCTCTCAAGATACAAATTACATAAAACTGGGGAAAAGCGAGGGGATATGTGTATAAAGGACAGTAGATGATAGAATCTTGTCCTTAAAAAATGGCTAAAAGCATAGAAATTTGAACATCATTAAAGAAATTAAGGAAAATCTACCACGTGAAACAGCTTTGTAGTAAGTTTCATATGAAACATGGCAAAACACAATGAAATCGGTAAGTTGGGAGAAGATATTGCTTCAAAATGGTTGTCAGATAAAGGATTTGTAACCGTAGAGAGAAACTATTGGAAAAAATGGGGTGAAATAGACGTTGTTGCACGTGCAACAAGCGGTAAGATTCATTTTATCGAGATCAAGACTGTTTCATATGAAACAAGACAGGGTATGGATCAAGCAATTTCACGTGGAACGTGGCGTCCTGAGGAAAATGTACATCTTCATAAACAAAAAAGACTGGCACGGGCAATTCAAACATGGATGGCTGAGCGTAAATACACTGGTGAGTTTCAAATTGACATACTTACGTTGAGAATGGTTCAGCAAGAAAAGTTTGTTCGTATCAAATTAATCGAAAATGTCATATTCGAATTAGAGTAATTTAATTGCGGAAATGCGAAGGTGTTTCGTGTTTGTTCTCTGTATCATGAATTTCAAAGATGTAAGTAGATTGTTTCATATGAAACAATCGTAATGTGTTCCACGTGGTAGAATTTTTGTCTCAAACTTTAGATTGTCTGATTGTTTTCTTCGGGGGAGTCGAGTGTGAAGTGACTCAACGTCACTTCATCACAAGAGTGCTCCGATTTTCATAATCGTTTGAACTCCCTGAAAATCTACTCGTGCAAAACCTTGTGAGATATAGTGTTGTCGGCCAACCTACTCGATGAGGAATGGTGATAGTGGAAGGGATGAAGAAATAAAATAACTACAAAGTGGATTGTTCCTAAGGAAGTCGTTATTCGAAATTCTAGATAGGCAATTTGTTTCATTTTATTTCACCAGAAATCCATGATGGCATCTCGCATTTTTTTTGAATGAATGGTATTATCGGTGACACAAATTGGCTTATGGTCAATTTGTGTTGAAAGAGCTGAGCATAGTGGTAGTGTACTCGGTTTGGGGTTCAGTTTGGTGTCTTAGTCTTAAATATTGTCCCTGTTTGGGTCGGGGTGTAGCATAATGGTAGTGTACTCGGTTTGGGACCGAGCGGTCCGGGTCCGATTCCCGGCTCCCCGACCCAAATTAGGACAAAGACACCAAACTGAACCAACAATCTGGAAGATTGTTGTCGCTTTCGAAGAGTCGTTTTTTCAAATCATTTATAGTCTTGTGATAGCAAGAACGATGATTTCGACGTGGGTATATTTTTGTAGTGGTTGTATGAGCAATTCCAAAATCAGTTTCGGGGCATTCCTTGTTACTGTATCTGCACGTTTTTATATTGTTAGTACAGCATATTTGGCTTGATATGCATGGTCTCAAAATATGAAAAAAGTGAAACTTTTAGTAAAAAATGTGAAGTCATTTGTTTGTGTAATACTTCATATTGTTGCGTGTTATGGACACCTTTGGTATATACTAGGTTATGATTAGTCACTTCTATCGTCTTAATCCAGAAAAAGACCTCCAAACCCTTCCCACGCCTCGTGCGGGGGCGTGGACACATGTAGTAGAGCCAACGAAGGAAGATCTGCAGTTGTTGGTGTCATCCTTCGGACTCGATGAGGTTATTATTGAGGATATTGGAGATGTGTTTGAGGTGCCACGTTTTGAACAAGACGGGACATTTTCATATTTTTTTGCACGGTATCCCTTTGACGTTCAAGATGTTGATATCGATACTGCCCCGATGCTTTTTATACTGGGGGATACGTTTTTTGTGACCATAGCGAGCCAGGCGGTACCATTTCTTGACTCATTTATTTCTGGAAAAAAGTCGTTCTCAACGGTACAAAAAACGACACTTTTTCTTGATTGTATGTCAGAACTCATGAGTACGTATGAAAAGAAGCTTACCAGAACCCGCAAGGTGGTATATCGAGACATGGGACGGATTCGAGACATTCGAACTCGTGACATTCAACGATTGGTATTCCTTGAACAGGAACTCAACGAAACCATGTCCGCACTCGTACCGACACAGGAGTGGCTACAACAGTTAACCAAAAGCAACTACATCCATATGTTCACTGAGGACAGGGAATTGCTGGAAAATCTCCTCATTGATACTATGCAACTCATAGACTCCGCAAAGTCGATTTTAAAGACAATCCAAAACATTAGAAGCGCAAGTGAGTCAATTTTGACTCAAAATCTTAACAACACCATTCGACGACTGACTGCATTTACCATTGTTTTAACCATTCCAACTCTTATTTTCTCACTTTTTGGCATGAATATCGTACTGCCGTTTCAGGAAGATCATCTTGGACTCGTATTCGTACTCATCATTGTGGTGATTTTGGTGTCGAGCACCATCTACTTTTTCAGGCACAATCGTTGGATTTAAGCCAATAATTGGACAATACTTTAATTCGGATGAAAGAAGTGGGTTTTTGGCACGTCTTCGATTATAATGGTTTCAATATGTCCCAAAAGCACACGGCAAAAAAGAAACCAGATGAGGGACTTCGAGTAGGAAACTCAGAAGAACGTTTTTTGAAATCGTTTGATGAATATGCCGATGCGCTCTTCCGCCACGCGGTATACCGTCTCTCAGACAGGGAGCGCGCTATTGAGATAGTGCACGACACCTTCACGAAAGTGTGGGGGTATATTAGAGGAGGGCACGAAATTGATTCGTACAAACCGTTTTTGTACAAGGTAATGAATAATCTCATCATTGATGAGTATCGGAGAAGGAAAGAACTTTCTCTTGATGCAATTCTCTCCGAGGAAGGAGTGGATGAGGGTTCATTTCCAGAACTGTATGGAGGAAGTATTGAAGAAATCACCTTCGCAATGGATGCACAGAAAGCAAGCCTGCTTCTGAGCGAGCTCCCAATCGTGTACCGCGAGGTGCTCACCATGCGGTTTGTGGACGGACTCGGCCCAAAAGAAATAAGTGAACTCATCGAAGAATCTGAAAATGTCGTCTCCGTACGTATTCATCGAGGACTGAAGACACTCAAAGATATGATTGTAAAGCGAGAAGCAGAAGCACAAGAAAAAAGACAACCACCGAAACCATGAACTCATTTGATACTGATATAAAAAAATACACCGACAAGGTACACCTGAAAGCGTCTGAGCGAAAAGAACTTCGTGAGCGTGTTTTTGCGTATATGGAGTACCATCCACTTCCAAAGCAGGAGTTTGATACAAAAGCTATGCGGTCAGGGATTCCTATGGAATCATTCATTACGGTTCATGTTAATCGTTTTTACGTTCGCCTTGCAGGAGGAGTCATGGTTCTTTTTATACTGGTTTCGCCATTTTTTGCAGAACAGTCTGTACCAGGGGACGTCCTTTATTTGATTAAAACTGGTGTAAATGAAACAGTGCAGGCGCAACTTGCAAATTCTCCATACGAAAAGATAGAGTTTGAGACCAAGCTCATGAATCGTCGTATCACTGAAGCGCGAGTGTTAGCAAGTGAAGGGAAGCTTAGTGAAGAGGTGAAAAACCAACTTACAGAGACAGTTAAGGAGCATACAACCGCCGTACAAGAAGGACTTGTCGCACTTCGCATGGAAGATGCAGAAGGTGCAGCACTCGCTGAAATTTCTTTCAATGCATCACTCGAGGTGCAGTCAGCAATGCTTGATGCAGATACGGGGATTCAGGACAAGACTCTCGTTGATTCAATCATGGTGGTGATGAACGATGCACGTGAAAATGTGGCATTGAGTCAGGAGACAAATATTGCATCGTATGAGGGACTCGTTGCACAGGTAGAACGAGAGTCTACGCGTGCGTACGAACTATTTACCTCTATCAAAGAATCTGCAAATCCTGAGGAAATTCAAGATATAGACAGACGACTCAATGATATCAATCGACTCACAGAAGAAGCAAAGAAAGTATCGACGGAATCATCAGAAGTAGCCGTGAATGATCTCATACACACGCTTGGCCTTATACAGAAGCTTGTTGCGTTTATGTCTGACATCGATGTGCGCGAAATGGTACCTCTTTCTAATTTGGTGCCGGTGGTCCTGAGTGATGAGGAGCGAGAGAATGAGGTACGGGAGGAGATTCATAACATACAGTCATTGCGAGCTGAGATTATGTGGAGATTCCAATTTATCACTGACGAGGGTGCGCTCGTTGATAAAAGCACTGAAGCACTTGCAGAAATTGATGCTCGTATACAACAGAGTACAAACGCACTCAACACTGCCGATATTGACGGTGCAGAAAGTGCTATAGCGGAAGCGCGGGCACTCATAGACGATATTAATGTTCTCACACAACAAGTCTTGCCAGAGAACGTTCCTCCTATGGAACAGATAGAGATTCCTATTGTAGAGGGTACCGCAAGTACGACTGAAGAGACCACGAGCGCATCAAGTACCGCAAGTACGACGAGCGCAGGGTAATCAACATGTACACCTACACATCACGCATCGAAGGTGCGTGATGTTTTGTATTCATCACACACTTGATGAAAAGGGAAGATAGTCACCCTCACGTCGTGTCCCCTATTGTGCAAGTGTATCAGCAAGAATTCCAGCAAGGAATGGGGCCATCGCCTTATGAAATATTGCTCCACGATACGCTATGTCACCTTGCATGTTTTGTGCAAGTGAAAATCCTGTTTCTTCTTGCATTGTTCTATCTATGTATGAAAGCGTCAGTGCACGAAGACTGTGTTCACCCTCACGCGCGGTGTCACCCTTGGTAACAATGAGCCCAATAGCGTCCTTTGATTCCGTATGTACGA
>CAZDUC010000038.1:0-1516 GCA_964508585.1 uncultured Candidatus Saccharibacteria bacterium | reverse complement strand
TCCTCCAGACGCGCCGTGTTCACCGACGGGAGAAGCAGAGATCGAAAAGAGGTCTGCATAGTTACTCCCAAATGTGTACAGTACGCCAACTGTTGTTGATGCAATGACTGAGGCGAGTCTTGCGTCAGCACCTTTTCGCATGAGTTCTTCTGCTGGATAGCCAGCGGTGAGCACGGTGGTGCCCTCAGTGCTTCGTGGAAGGAGTGCGGTATCAACAGGAAGAGTAGGGAAGTACATAGGAAGCGGAGTGGAGTCCACGCTCTTTGCGATGTAGAGAAGTGCGTAGTCGCGTTCGCCTGTTCCTTGAGGAGATTCTTCTGAGATGACTGTTGAGTTTTCAAATACCCAGGTTGGTGAGATGAAGAGCAGTTCAGCAAGGTACTGGGGTTTTGCTGGATTACCGGTTCGAATGACGCACTCTACAGATCCATTAATTCCTTCTGTGTGTTCAAGGAGTAAGAATTGTGCGACATGCGCGTTCGTCAAAATGACCCCTTTTGGATTGATGAAGAATCCAGTACCAGTGGTGGTGCGAATGTACTTATCAGTTTTGTACTGGCAGTATATGTTTACGAGAGCATCGAGTACTGTTTCGGTAAGTGGTTTTTCCTCGCGCGTTAATCCTTCTGTATTGGTGTCTGAACTTGCGAGTACTGCAGCTCGTTGATACTCCGCATGATGAAGTAGTATGCGTGAAAATGAGTTTGGTACCAACTTTTCCTGAGCAATAGTGTCAAAAACATTGGTCGAGGTATCTGTGGGAGCCGAGACGAGCGTGGTATCATCCTGTACCGAAGTGGGAGAGAAAAAGGATTCAATATGTACCGCGAGTGAGTTTGTGAAAGAAAGATACGCGATAACTGCGGAAATGAGAGCGTGTTGTATAACATCGAGAACGAGCATAATGTGTTGATTGTATCATGGTGCATGTTGTGCTTTTGGTACAGTCGGGGACTATCTTTTGATGTTTTGAGTTGCAGAAGAATTATGGTATATTCCTAGTGTTCATTCTGAACATACAATAATATTTGCGGGCGTAGTTTAATGGTAAAATGACTGCCTTCCAAGCAGTAGTTGGTGGTTCGATTCCTCTCGCCCGCACTGTTCAATAAAATAGTCACCCGTCAGGGTGGCTATTTTATTGGCACAGTGCGGAGCGAAGAAACATGCTGGGTGAGTCGGTCTGGGAGACCGACGCAAGAGATTGTCGATATTTTAATCCGTCGGTTGACGGATTAAAATATCATACAATCTTGACTGCTTCTGTAAGAAGACTGTTTCGTGAGGAAGCGAAGCCGATGCGAGATAGTTATGGAGCCGACAGGCGTGAGAAGCGAACACTTGTAGCTTCGCAAGACTTCTTGAGATTTTTCTTAAAAATCCAAGAAGTGTACAGTTCCTGTAAGGAACAAAAATATCCGCATTGGGTACTGAAACGGTACGTTTCGATTCCTCTCGCTCGCACATATAGCAGGCCCCTTCGGGGGCTTTTGCTATGTGTGCTCTCGCAGCAAAG
>CAZDUC010000037.1:0-9038 GCA_964508585.1 uncultured Candidatus Saccharibacteria bacterium | reverse complement strand
TAGAGCAACGCTTTTGTAAAGCGAAGGTCCTCAGTTCGAGTCTGAGAAGCGGCTCCATCACTCGCATTTCGTCGGGAATACTAAAATTAGCACGGGCGGCGCGAAGCGCCGACCACGGATTTTCGCCTGATTTTGAAACAGCATTCTCGGAATTCGGCGCGCTCGCACGCACTGTTTTTTCGCCAAGGAGGAGGTTCGAGCCAAAGACTTTTTTGGCAGCAACCTTTTTATCTAAAAAGTTGCTATCCAATGCGATTTTTTCCATATCCTGAGCCTCTTTTATCCATTTTGCCATCGGTTCGAGCCACAATTTTTGTTTGCTCTCCGAACGAGAGATTTCTTCCTCCAGCGACTTTTTCTCGGATAATAATTTTGCTTTTTCCGCTCGATAAATTTCCTTTTCTATATCTTGATCTAAATATCCGTCTAAAAGTCGCTGGAGCTTCACTGTGATGCCTTGTATCTTTTTCTCGTTTTCGAAAACAAAAATATGAACAGATTGGGCGGATTCCGTTTTGTCTTTTTCAAGTCTTTCATTCAGATAATCCGCCCAATCTTGTGGCATAGAAACTTTTTGAAGAAGTGATGAAATTTGCGCGTCCATTTTTTCTGCTCGAATACAAGGTTCAGGGCATTTTTGAGTTTTTGATTTCTTGGTACAGCGATAATATGTATAGAAATGTTGAGTACCATTTTTCTGCGTTTTTACCTTGTATTCGCCAGTTATTTGCATTCCGCACGACGCGCACGAAAGCAGTCCGCAATATGCTTGTGGATTATTCTTATGCTTACCAGTCGGACGACTTTTCCGCTCCATCACTTCTTGCACCTGGTCAAAAAGTTTCTTTGACACGATTGGCTCGTGCTTGCCTTCGTGTACTTCGAGATTAAACCTGAAATGTCCGTAATAAAATGGATTTGAGAGGATAAAGGTCGTACGCGAGATGTGGATTCTCTTTCCTTGTTTGGTTAGCAAGCGGTTTGCTTCAAAATACTCGCCGATACTTTGAAGTGTAGAATCTCCTTTTGCGTAAAGTTCAAATGCTTGGCGAATAATCGGAGCAGTCTTTTTGTCAGCAACAACAGTTTTCGTCCTCGAATCGTTTATATACCCCACCGGAGCCAGACTTGGATATTCGCCACGCCTGACTTTCTGCCGCAAACCGCGCTTCGTATTTTCGGAAAGAGAATCCACATAGTATTTGCTTTGTCCAAATGCCATATTGAGCATAAACTTGCCTTGTGAACTGCTGTCACACCAAAATGTCGGGAATTTTAAACTCACAAGTTTTTCTGTGTCGAGGAGATAGATAATACGCCCACCATCAACAGAATTACGAGCGAGACGGTCAGGATGCCACGCGAGAATATTTCCGCCGAGTTTTTCAATTTCATTTAGCATCTCGTTAAATATCGGACGACCAGGAATCTTGGCAGATTGTTTTTCCACATACTCGGCGGAGATTTCAATATTCTCTCGCGTGGCATAGTCTCGCAATTCTTGAAGTTGTGCTTCAATCGAAAGAACCTGCTTATCCTCGACATCAGTTGACTTGCGAGCATACAAAAAGAATTTTTCACTCATTTATTGATTCTAACAAAAATTCTTTTTGTATGTAAATAGCAAAAATTGCATTTGATTTCGAACCTCCTCCTCCAAAACAAAACAGTGCGTGCGAGCGCGCCGAATTCCGAGAATGCTGTTTCAAAATCAGGCGAAAATCCGTGGTCGGCGCTTCGCGCCGCCCGTGCTAATTTTAGTATTCCCGACGAAATGCGAGTGATGGAGTGGTTGTACGATTCGGCTCGAACCTATTTCATCAAAAATTCATAAATGTATTAAATGCGGACTCGGTTTTGCGAAAGCTCTTTTTTGGGGACACGGATTTCGCAAAACCTCGGCTGATTCTTTTTTGGCATTCGCCTCTGGTTCTGGGTTCTCCCGCAGGAGGGGTTTGGGGAGGAATGCGGGGGTTATTTTGGGTCTTTGAGAAAATGTTTAAACTTATTCCGTAAGCGATAACTATTGGCATGAGAAAAATGTCCGAGATATGAGCTTATGCCAGCTTGTAATTTCTCTCGCGTTTTCTCGTGGCAAGGAAGCCTCAATTTTTCTGCCCTCTGTTTACACCTTCCAACAGTTGCCCGACGAACGAGGACATGAGTGGGCTTGATAATATACCCGACGAAGTCAATACCGTGGCGCACTCGTTGCAAGATAATTTTCCGCGGATGGATGTTGAGCTTGCGTTCTCTCTTCAGCCACACTTCTATCTGTACCACCGCACTCTTTAATTTTTCTTTATCCGCATCAAGAAATACGAAATCGTCCACATACCTCGCGTAGCGAGGAAATCCGAGCGTCTGGCTGATATATTTATCAAGCCCGTCGAGATAGCAGTTAGCGAAGAATTGCGAGGTCAAGTTCCCTATCGGCAAGCCCGTACCGCCGGAGTAAAAGAGTGATTTATGTTTCGGGATAAGTGCTTTGAGTGCAGTATCTCCCCTGTAAATATAATCAAGTGTCGGGTCACAAAAGATAACCTGCTCGCAAATCCAAAGCATATCCCCTTTCCACCACTCGGGTTTTTCTTGCTGATTGATAAGCCCTGCGATGACATCAAAAAGAATTGGTCGGTCAATCGAACGGAAGAAGCTCTCGACATCAAGCTTCAGATACCAATCATTCGGGCGCTCTCGGGCATAGGCACGCACTTGCTTGAATCCTGAGTGCGTCCCCTTGCCTTCCCTATTGGCATACGAAGTTGGCACGAACCAACTTTCGCACAAAGGAGCAAGCTCGTTGTAAATAATATGGTGTATAACCCGATCACGAAAGTCGGCAGCAAAAATCTCTCTCGGCTTCGGGTCAGTCACGACAAAAGAAATATGTCGACTGATGCAGTATGTCCGTTCAGTGAGTTCTTTCCGCAGACTGATAAGCTCGCGCTCCCGCAAGAGTTCAAACCGAAGTCGATTGACTGTTTTCTTTTTACGCTTGATACAGCTCTTGTACGCCAGCCAGAGATTCTCTAAGGTAAAAATAGTTTCTACTGTATTCATTTGGTCTGTTATTGTGCGCATAAAGCAGAGGGTTCGATAGAGGAGTTCTCGAACACACCGGACATAGTTGCCATTGGTCTTATCATTCGCATCAGAGTTGCCATTGTTGAAGTTCACGTTCCAGGCGTTGTTCTCATTGCCCGGATTCTGATAGGTAGAGGACGACCAGTAGTTGTCCGACTGTGAAATATGATATGTGCGTGACTGTCCGTGTCGGACGTACAGCGCAAATTCGTTTCGTTTATCCTCAGAACTATTAAAAATAATTCTGAGAGCACACACTGAACTCCTCGTCCTCACTAAAACAATGTTTTTATAGTTGTCTTATTCTGGGTGGGCGCAGTTTTTTTCGGACTGCACGAAGTTCTCCAACCCTCTGCTTGACGCGCGCAATCCACCACTTGCTCGACCAGATACAAGTATTGCCGCGGCGAAGCGAACTGCTTCAGCTCCTCGGCTACGCGGAGCATAATCGTAATCTCCTCAATCTTCCAAACCAACTCACTCAAAACAGCACTCCTGTGTTCAACCGGAGTGCTATTGGCTTTTACGATCAGCCGTACTGCTTCCATCGCGCTTGCAAGGAGCGATGCGCCGAGCGTGTACTTGTATTGCTTGTCTATTTTCGGCACACGAATGTAGAACTCTTTCAGGAGCCTGAACGTTGCGCTATAGATAGGGAGGTGTTGGTATTGAGCCATAGAAAAATATCACCCCCCCCCCTCGCGAAAACGCGAGGGGAAGAATAACCAAAGGAATAAAAAGAATCGAGAAAAGAACCCAAAGAAAAACCGCAAAAATTATCAAATAAACAAATCATCAAAGAATTATCGAACACACCGGACATAGAAGCCATTGGTCTTAACAACCGCATCAGAGAGGCCATTGTAGAAGCGCACGTACCAGGCGCTGTACTCATAGCCCGGACTCTGATAGGTAGAGGACGACCAGTAGTAGGCCGACTGTGTGTTTGGGAAGAATGTCGTATCGATGGCAGGGTTGACTGTGGCAAGGCTCACAATGGAAAGAAGTTCGATTCTATTTGGCAAGCGCCAGTCACTGTGTCCCGCTGTGGTATCGGCTTCACAGGTCGAGAGCGCAGTCGTCCAGTCAAGTCCAGTAGCAGAATCAGCCGAACAGTCAGTATCTGATTGTCCTTCGGAACATTTTTTCCACATAAGTCCTGTCGCGTTATCCGAAATCGTGCTGTCAGTATTATCTACAAATCGCGCGCCGCTTGTGGGTAAACCTTTTTCGTAGTCGCCATCTTGTCCGGTACCAGTACACGATATTGGAGTACCACTTGCATCCCAACAATCAGTCTGACCAGTTTTTGGTAGTCCAGCTTGTCCAGCCGATGCAGTACCTGCAACGCCCATATATGTCGTCCCTGTGAGTATTTTAGTCGCATCAAGCGTCGGAATGCTTTCATAAATCTGCTTGAGGGTGTGAAATGTCGCAGACACAGAGCCAGGCGTAGTAAACGAAGCCGAACCTTCGACTTGGCTTGTCGTGTTGTCGATGAGTCTGTTGTAAATGCCATCGAGTGTGTACATCGTGCTTGCCGGAACTCCAGGCGGAGTAAGCGAACCTGCAAAACTTGTGCGGACAAATGCACCGATTATAAATGCGACGAGAACAAAGGAACCGATTTTTAGAAACTTTTTCATATTATTTACTATTTAATTTATTTCTTGTAATAGGACCGACGATGCCATCTGCTGTGAGAGTATTATTTTTTTGAAACGTTACCACCGCTTGCTTGCTCTTTGGACCAAAAATGCCGTCAGTCACTAAAGGTGGCGACAATGTCTGAACTTTTTTGTTGAGACATATTTGCAAGTCTTTGACGTTGGTGTTATTCATCCGAGGAATTGTCAGCTTTAAAGTTTGAGTGAAGTTGAGTGTACACACTGTAGTAGGTAAAGTTGTCGGAAGTGTTGTAATCACAATAGTTCCCTCGCTTGCAGTCAAATACGATCCTTTGCAATCTGGATCAGCTAAATCAATCTTCCCATCGTGGTCATCGTCAATGCCATTGTTGCACTGTGTGATTATTCGCCCTCCCCCACTACTGTGACTAGTACTTGGTGCGGGCGTGACTGGTGGTCGCCACGCAGTCGTCACTTTGTAGTCCACTGTCCCGCAACTTGAAGTGTTGGCGCAGTTAAAAGAGATCCAACCGATATTTGGGCTATATGCGTAGCCAGAAAAAATTCCAGTGCTTGTGTTGATGGTCGCCTGAGAGAAATCCACATAGCCAGTATTCTCGCTCCACGCGTAACCTGAGAGTGTGCCGGAGGAATTTGAAACTTTGTAATCAGTGGTACCGCATGAACTAGTGTTATCACAATTGAGCGACAACCAGCCGATGTTCGGACTGTACGCATAGCCGGAAAGTACGCTACTTGAAACAGTCACTTGAGAAAAATCTATCCAGCCAGTATTCTCGCTCCAGGCATAACCGGAGGTGCTATCTGCAAACGCTTTTGTCGCAGAGAAAAACATTATTGATAATATGAATAAACTAAAAACGGATTTTAATCTCATTCTATTATTATACCCCCCCCCCGAGCGTTTTGGCAAGGGTGTTGCCCCCCTATTCCTTGTTAAAATCGGCCGTTTGAGAACGCTTTACATACTCAACAACTTGCCCCGCGAGCCTCTCTGCGTTTCCGTGGCTCAATAGCCCGAGATACGACTGAACTGTTTCTTCCTTGCCCTCTTTCTCTTTGATACGCTTCCACATCCTGCGTTTCGTTGCCGTTCTTACTATGCGGTGATCGGGAAAATGTACCCAGCCGAGGAAATCAACACCGGAGGCAAGCGTCTTTATAAAAACTTTATTGGGATGAAGTGATAGCTTGAGTCGTTCTTTTAGGAAAGAACCTACTTGGGGTAGTATCGTTTCCAACCATTTCTTGTCTTCAGACAGAAAAACAAAATCGTCAGCATAGCGTATATAGTATTGTGCTTTCAACTTGTGCTTCACGAATTGGTCAAACTCATTCATATATATGTTTACGAATATCTGCGAGGTAAGATTGCCAAGTGGAAGCCCAACCTCTTTTCGTGTCGAATGAAAACTCCCGATGATACCTGATAACAAAGAGAGTATGTCTTCGTCAGAAATATATTTCTTGATAATCCCGATAAGTACACTATGGTCAATGGATGCAAAAAACTTTCGTATATCGCATTTCAAAATCCATACTGTTCTTGTGTTATTTTTTGATACTGTGTCAGAAAACATTTTAAATCGTTGTAACGCTTTATGTGTTCCCTTTCGCTCTCGGCAAGAATAGGAGTCAGCTATAAATGTCTTATCGAAGAATGGATAGAGTTCCCGATAGAGTGCATGGTGAAGCAGTCTATCCCGCACCCTTGCTTTATGTATACTTCGTGGCTTTGGGTCAGATATATTGAATGCGTAATAGTCGGAGTGCTTATATGTTTTTTGTGAAAGTTCATTGTGAAGCTCTATGATATTCGCCATTAAATTTCGCTCAAAATCCAAGACATCTTTTCGGAGTTTTTTACCTTTCAAAAAATCTTTCCACGCAAGGAGGAGATTTTCAAGAGAAATGATATATTGATATGTATGAATAAACTGAATCCGAGCCATAATAACTATAAAGATACCCCCCCCCCCGACAACGCTTTTACCAGTACTTCAGAAACTCAAAACTGTGTATATCTTATGGTATCAGTATTATCAAAACTTGCCTAAAGCCCATCGCTACTCGCTTGGAGTACGGATTGATGCCTTGTTCGTAGAAATAATGGAAGCTATCTCACTTGCAGGATTTCTTCCCCGTAGCGAGAAACAAACCTATGTACGGCTCTCTATACGGAAAGTAGATACTCTTAAAATCTTACTGATGATTGTATGGGAAACGAAATCTATAGATAATAGGAAATACATCGCCCTCTCTGTACCACTTGAAGAAATCGGGAAAATGCTCGGCGGTTGGAACGGACAGCTTACAAAACAAAACTCCCCCAACTAAATAGTTGAGGGAGAAAGAAGAGAGTTGCGAACACCAGCGAACCACCAATTGTCATTCCAGTCGTTATCATTACGATTGACATTCACGTTACGCTCGTCGTCATTCCAGTGGTTGAACGTGGCAATTTGTACAAAGTATCATCTGTGCCACTGCCCTTTGAATACTCTCGGGGCTGTATCGTATTTGCGATCATAATCGCTCGATACTCTGTACCAAGTATCTTCATTTTTTGTTTGAAGTTTCTACATACACCACTCTATCCTAAGCCGTAGCCCTAGATATTCTCAATGTATGGATACTGGGATCGGTAGCGGACAATCGTGATCGTCCACATATTCACCTACTGCCATGATTATTTTAGCATAAAAAATACCCCTGCGTTTTATGCGAGGGGTAGGAAGTTTGTAAAACCTCCAAAACTTTTTGCGAACGAAGGGCAAAGTTCAAAGTGTCAAAATAGGACAGAGTGAACAAAATCCTAAGTACTACTTGCGAACACCAGCGAACCACCAATCGACACCCCAGCCGTCACCACGACCGACACCCACGCTACGCCCGCCGCCAATCCCGCGGCCGAACGCGGCAAAGCACCATTTACCATTTGCATCCTTCCAGTGTGTACCATTAGGATATTTGTCAGCAAAGGCAGGATCAGCTTCGTTTACAGCAGCCTGTGAATACGGGTCGGCGGGTTTTAATCCACGGAGGTCATATTCTTTTTCCAGGTCGTTGTCATTAACAAAGCGACCAAGGTTAAAGAAGAAAACTTCTGTTTCTTCGCCTTCTCCTTTTGGCATTTTGGCAACAACACCGCTATCAGTGTATTGCTTCCTGCCTGTGGCATCCAACATTTCTTTTGGTGATCGGTTGCGGTTTACTTTTACCTTGCGGATAATCAGATTACTGATCGCATCCACACGTTTAAGGATTGAAGCATACATCTCATCCAATAATGTTTCATCTCCAAGCACTTGCTGGAAAAGATTACTTGGAAGCTCATTTTTGTGCTTCAGTAATCGTGCAGTCAAGTTTTGGTTTAATTTACCGATTTGACCTTCGGTAACAGGTTCTGTTGATGGGGTCATAGTGTCCATGGCGTCATCGTTTTAATTGTTTGTGCCATCGGACTATACCTTCGTGGTATAGCCATAGCCAAAAAGTGCTTAGAGATAAGAACCTTTTGGCTATGGCTATGTTGCAAGTAGATGTAAAAGAGCTGTTCCGAGCTGTATAATAGCATAATAAACCATAAAAGTCAATCTTTGAGTTTAGAAATGGAGCGATGACCTATTCACGGGGAGTGTCTTCCGTGCGCGCGAATGGGTGGGATAGTCCGCCTGTATTCAGGCGGACTGGGTCAAGCGCAGTTGCATCTGAGCCTCGGGCATTTCCGCTATGAGCGTCCAATGGCTAAAGGATGAGCGCCGTGGGTAATCGAAGTGGAATATGTAAATAGCGAAGCAAAAGATACACGCTAATATGAAAAGCGTGGAGTGGGTGTGGCGAGGGCGCACGACGAGGAACGAGGAGTATATCGCCCGACCCAGGGAGAGGAGACTTCCTCTCCCTAAGAAGCGCGGGCTTGCCCGCTCGTAGGCACCTAAGCGCGAGTAGCCATAGCGGAAATGCCCGAGGCGGATGCCGAGGGTGCATCCCCTTTAGACTTGGACAATACATAGCAGAGAAATGACTGAGACAATGATTTAGTCCTGTTTCTTTCTTAGAAGCCCGCATTCCTCCCCAAACCCCTCCTGCGGGAGAACCCAGAACCAGAGGCGAATGCCAAAAAAGAATCAGCCGAGGTTTTGCGAAATCCGTGTCCCCAAAAAAGAGCTTTCGCAAAACCGAGTCCGCATTTAATACATTTATGAATTTTTGATGAAATAGGTTCGAGCCGAATCGTACAACCACTCAATACAAAAATAGATCCTCTTTTGAGGGTCTATTTTTGTACGGGCACGAAAG
>CAZDUC010000036.1:4882-9144 GCA_964508585.1 uncultured Candidatus Saccharibacteria bacterium | reverse complement strand
AAGGTAGAAAGTAAAAAGTAGAAGATAGAAGATAAAATCTTTGTTCTATTATCTATTATCTATCCCTATGCCTTGTAGCTCACATCAATACCAAGGGCGATGAGCTTCTCCATGTACCGTGCGAGTGCATCACTTGTTGCTTCGTCGAGATGCATCCCTCCCTCCTTGAGAGGTGCCATGAGCCCATCATGAAACTGTTTTTCACCGTGAATTCCTGCAAGCCTGTCAGCAATCATGGTGGTAAGGTTGGCTTCGGTGGCCTTCGTGAGAGCGATGCGATGGTGCGTCAAGAGGTACTCACGAACGCGTTCTGCAAACTTATGTTGTGAAAAGAACGCTGCATCAGAGTCATTATCACTTCGAAAACGCTTCACATCAGCTGATTGCTTCACAAGTGAGACAGAGACATCTGCCATGTGCTCTGCTGTCTTTCTATCGATACCGACTCCCCCTTCATCATATTTTTTCACGAGAGCATCAATGAAGAGTTTTTTGTGGATTTTTCCACTAATGAGAAGGTGTATTGCTTTTTCAATACGAATAAGCTGATCAAAGGTGTAATCCTGTGTCAAAAAGTTGGTGAGACTTTTTACCCGGAGCGTATCTACCGAATCATAGGGAAAGAGTCGAGCAAGTTGCTCAAGCTCGGTCACAATGGTCTCCCCTTCCTTCACGGGCTTGATTTGTTTTCGCTGTGGATTCACCACCTCGCGCACGATAAATCCATCCTTGAGGTAGTACACGCGGTGGGCATAGGAAAGATGGGCAGCGTTATGCGACACCATAATAATCGTTCTTTGGTCAAAGGTGTTGATTTCATCAATTTTATCCATCACCTGTTGAGTAGACACGGAGTCAAGGTTCCCTGTCGGCTCATCTGCAAGCAGAATCTGTGGATCGTTCACCATGGAGCGCGCTACCGACACACGTTGCTGTTGACCTCCCGAGAGCATTGAAGGAATTTTGTGTGATACATGCCCCACCCCAAAACGATCGAGGAGCATTTGCGCCCGTCGCTCTCGAGTCGCCTTATTGGAATCACAAAAGATCATGGGGAGTGCCACGTTATCGAGCACTGAAAGTGAGCCAATGAGGTTGAATGACTGGAAAATAATACCCATAACGTACCGTTGAAAGTACACGCGTTCTTGCGGTGGGTACGAGTAGATATCATCACCTCGAATGAGGAGTGTACCATCCCCAGGAGGGAGTGAGCCCTGGATTGAATACATGAGTGTCGACTTCCCCGAGCCAGATGCGCCGAACAAAATGATGTATTCACCTTCAAAAATATCGGTATTCACCGCTTGAAGCGCTTTAAACTCGTTTGATTTCCCCTTGTTGTAGGTGATGTCGAGATTTCTACAGACGATAAGTGGTTTAGCCATAATTTAAATAGAAGATAGAAGATAGGAAAAAAGAAAATAGAAGATAGAAGATAGGAAAAAAGAAAATAGAGGATAGGAAATAGAAAATATTGAAACACTTTGTATTGCAATCAAACTTGTTCTTTCATTATTTAATATCTTATATTTCATGTTTTATGCTTTTCTATCCACCGCCGATGTTCTTTACCCAGCCGAAGGTGCTCTGGAAGTTCTCAATAATAATATCAATGATATTTTTCTCTTGAATTGGGGTGAAGAGCACAAAATTCTCTGATTTCACTGCATTATTTGATTCATCCGCACACTCAAGCCAGAATTGGTACACTGTCGCTGGAGCAAAGTCCACAATCACCTCCACATGTTGCATAGAAAAGCCGGTATCTTTTGAATCAATGACCGTTGGTTCAACACCTCCAGCAATTCCCTCTCGGTACGAGAGCGTACAATGGGCAGGCTCATCAGTGAGCCATTCGATGATGGTCTGAATTCGTGATTCACCTCCAGGGAAAAGGGTTGATTCGTTCGTCACATTACTAATAATTGGCGCCGCAGTATCTTTCACGGTAATAAAGGTGATTGGATTACTCTTTACCCGATCGCCACCCGCATTCTCTGCAATCACGAAGGCAACGTACCGAGTACCAAGTGTTAGATCTGAGATGCGCATCTGATGCGTTGTCGCAAGCGTTGGACGACCAATGGAACTTTGGGTACCCTTGGTAAGGTCTTGATATTCCACAAGTGCTTTTGCCGGGACAATAGTGTCCCACGCGAGTGTGGCTGAATCTTCCTCCACCTTCAGGATACGAAGATTTTTAATATCTGGTCTTGATGCTTTTGTCTTGAAGGTGTAGTCCCGACTCGCCCCTTCAATCCCATAGGTATCCTTCGAACGCACCTGGAAGTGGTACTCAGTGTATGGATCAAGTCCAATCACCCGCACCTCATGATCCTTCGTATCACCTCCCGTACTCGCCTGTGAGTACGCATACTGCCCCTCAGTGTAGGAATCACTTGGGGAGAATACCACCTCAGAACTTGCTTCACGATCTGTCGTCCACTTCACGAGCGCGCTTGTGGTTTCCACAATAACTGTTGGTGGCCCCACAATGGTGAGGTCCTCCGTAATTCCCTGGATTGCTTTCACGGTCTCATTAAGAATCTCTTGCAATTTCTCTGGCGAGTTGATTTGTTTTATCTGTTCAAGAATCTCTTGTGTGGTCTGAGACTGTGATTGAGATTGTGACTCACTTTGTGATTGGCTTTGTGATTGGCTTTGACTTTCACTTTGTACCGTCTGACTGGTTTCAGTCTGTGTCTCTTTCCCTTCTCCAGCGTCAGCACCAGTCTCCGGAGTACCCTCGGTCAACACCTTATAGTTTGCAGCAATTCCCTGGTTGCCATCGACGTCTGATGACACCACACGGAAAAAGTAGGTACGTCCTGGCTCAAGGTCATCGAGCGTCACCGAATGCTGTGTCCGCGAAGCCTCAGGAATACGAACGATGCCATAGTCTTCTTGTAAACCATAGTTAATGGTCGAATCAGCCTCCTCATCGGTCTCCCAAGTAATAGTGACCTTATTTTCAGTGACTGCAGTAATTTGCACATTGGTAATATCGGGCGGAACCGTGTCAGCAGCGTGCACGACAGGAGAGACTTGTAGGTAATATACAAGCAAAAAGAGCGCGAGCGCTACTGACGAGAGCGAACGTACCATAGGTATACGCATAGTGTATCACCATGTCCTCCACAGCGATTCGTGGTTATGAACACGCCTAGTCGTCAGTCGCGTAGAGTATATTCGCACCCGTGTGTGGCCGACCAGAAACCCCAAATGGAATTGTAATACCCCAGAATAGCTGATCGACAATTGACGGGGTGGTTGATGCTGGTTTTTCCAAATCCAGCTCTATGCGCTTTGGCGTTGTCGATGCTTCGGTGCAGATTCCACTGCCACACGTACTGTATGAGAATGATGATGTTGCAAACACCTGATTTGATGTCGGGATGGTAGATCCAAGCCCGTCGGTGAGATCTTCGCCCTCAACAAGGAGGTCAAGTGCGATGTTTCCGGTGTTTTCAATCGTCGTACTCGGGCTCGATACCGTGCTTGAGAGCACCTCAAGTGCACCGTAATCAATTGACGAATCCACCTCAAATGCGCGCAGTGCGTTTAATTCAATAGACGGAGCAGTACCAGATGCGGTCGTTCCTTCCATATCAGCAATAGAGAGCATTGCGCGCCATGTTTCAGCTTCGTATATTGTGCTTGATGCTGTAGGATCGGCGTGGTAGTAGAAATCAGCTGAGCAGGTAACGTCGCATGAGTTTGTTCCAGCATTACAATTGTTAAAATTACATTTCGATGGCCCTGTAGAGATGTAGCAGTTGTTGTTATCAACAGTACAGGTATCGGACACTCCTGATCGATACATAGTCATTACTACCGATGTCAAATCGAGGTCGGTATATCCATTGTGATCAGTTGCTGTCCCTGTTGCGTACACGGTGGTAGTGGTGCCAGGAGTGAGGAATATGTCGAGCCCATTGTTGATTGAGAGTGCCGTAACGTTTGGCGCAAACCTGAGCTGGAGCTCTGCTACTTTCGCATACGAGTCGATATCGGTACCATTATCACTCACGCGGAAACAATAGCTCGAATCAGAGACTTGCGGAGTAAGCGTAATGGCATACTCAATTTCAGTGTACTCACCGCCAGCAAGAGAGAGGCTCGAAGCAGTATTTGCGGAGTTTTCTACCACCTTACCTTGTATAAATGTTCCCTCACCTCCGACGACATCCGTCGTCGAATCGCCATTGGTGACTTGTATCGTATCTGCCATACAAATGGTTGATGATGCACCACATGAT
>CAZDUC010000036.1:0-4872 GCA_964508585.1 uncultured Candidatus Saccharibacteria bacterium | reverse complement strand
CTCGGACTCGAGACGGTCGGGTTCCTGATGATGCGCCACACGATCCCTGGACTGGTACCGGAACGAATGAACCAGCAGATACCGATTCACAGCTCGGTGCTGATCCCTTTGGAGAAAATTCAAGTTGATATGCATCACTCACCGTGAGTCCTGTATTTTCGATAACGAGACGAAGACGTGCAATATCGCCGATAGTAATTCCCGAGGCTTTCACATTTCGGTCTGCCATCCATGAGGCACCGTTGCGGACCTGCTCATACCCTGTTCTCACGGAAGGCTCTGTGGTGAGGAGTGGACGAGATGAGTATACATCGATACCTCCATGGTAGGACCACATCGCAAATCCGACACCTCCTGTTGTCCATGGACTACTCACATCTGTTGCACTCGTACTTGCAACGAACGTTCCATTTTTGGAAAGCGTAACATCCATATAGCCATTAGCATGCCAATCAACTTCTACCTCATACCACCCTGTGGTATAGGTCACCGTCGTCGAGGAAAGTACGGTACCGGTGGTGTCTCGATAGAGTACATTTTTTGCAAGCGATAGCCTATCGATACCCGTAAGTTCCAAACAAACTGCATAGTTCTGCGTTTGAGATTGTGTTGCAAAAGTGGTGCAAATTTCGTCTGCAGACCCCGTCGTCATATCAATATACTTGAGTATACGAAGTGTTTCTCCTCGCTGTACGGTGACGCCATTGTTATACATACCACCAGATGTTGTTTTTCCATTATCCGGATCGACCGCGACAAGTCGGTTTGTGCGCTCATAGGCACTTGAACCAGAAATAGTGAAATCAGTCCTTGCTTGGTAATCGGTAAGATCTCCATCTTCAAAGGTATCAATGAAATTAAATGTCGACTCACTACTTCCGTCACCTACACCGCTATTGCCATAATACATGTAGATTTCTGTATCGGTTGATGTTGCAAGCGTTGGTACTTCTACCCATACTACTGCTTGAGTATTTGCAGTATAGGTTTCTCTAAAGTGATTAATGAGTGTCGTACCATCTCCAGTGGTAAAGCGAAGGTCATCAAAGTCAATTTGCATATCACCGTCCCAGGTCACCGGTATTTCAACGGCAGCATTCGTGTACGATGTCGCATCTGCGTTGGTGACGGTGATACGCTTTCGTTTCGTCCAGCTCGAGTCATACCATTCACTATTTGGTACACCTTCTCCACCATCATCATGACGCCATCTATACGCAGACTGTTGTGTCAGAAGACAGGTACTATCATCCCATCGAACAGAACCACACGCAGCACCGGTATCACTATCAAATGCTTCTCCGTCAAAATTACCCGTGTGTCCGGTAAACGTCCATGCACTCGTCGTCGTTCCTGTTACCTTTACATTGTACCCAGTAATTGCCGTTGTTGTCGCAAATGATGCACCGGTTATCTGAAGTCCTGCATTATAATTGAGCGTTGTGGATGAAACAGTGATGAGCGAACCACCATTTACCGCAAGGGTGAAGTTCCCCTCCGTGAGCGAACTCACTGTTGTCGAGGCGCCACTGAATGCAAGCCCACTCACTCCCATGTTTGCAAAATTGTAATACGACGCATTGAATGTACCACCCGTGATACTCATTCCGTACGTACCACTCCCTTGATTGCTCACCGTGGTGTCAAACCCATTTGCACCAACAATATTGAGTGTCCCTCCGGTGAGGGTCGTCGATGCTCCCTGCGCAAAGTATACGTACACTTGCCGTGATGAACCACCAAGTGGAGTACTGTCAAAATCAGTTGCGTAGCTCCAGTAATCAGTCCCCGTGGATCGTGTGTAATTACCAAAGATGTACAGTGAACCAGTCACTCCTGCATGGTCCTGAGAGTAAAAAGATGAATTCGTATCAACCATGGTAATGGTACCCGTACTATCCCATGCTCTGAGTGCCGTACTCGAGCCAATCCGTACGTTGTGGTACGTATCTCCACCTGCACTTCTTGTGTTTATCGTATAGCCAGTACCGGAGTTAATGACCAGGGTACTTCCCGACCAGGTGGTAGCACCTCCACCCACAAGGTTCGTAAACACCCCACGAACTTCAAGTTGTGTACTTGAACTCTGTGTGAAGTTTGTCGCACTCACGAGTGAGAAATTACCAGTTGTTGTTGCATTATTGGTGATGGTCCACCCACCGCCGGCACTCGCGAGAGACACGTGGTGGAACAATGAGTTTCCAGGATTGATACTTTCACCAGTATCACTTGAGTTAAAGAGCACTGTTCCACTCGAGTGGTTAAATGAGCCACCCGTATTGAGGAATGAGCCAGCAATAGAGACGGTACCTGAAGCAAGTGTGAGACTACCACTACTAATCGTGAGCGTGCCCATGAGCGCAGCATTGGTGTCGGTCATGGTGTAGGAACCAGTCCCTGCAATAGTCGTGCTACCAAGATCAGAGCCCTGGAGTGTGATACGCCCTGTTGGGTTGCCTGAGTACAAACGGAGTGTACCGTTACCGTGGGTGAAGGTGCCGTTATTGATGAAATTACCATTCACTGCAAGTGTCCCCGACGAAGCAGTGACGCTTCCCTGAAGGATCGTGAAGCTTCCCGTTGAGGTGGAATTAGTACTGAGGTAGGTAAAGCTTCCCGAGCCATTGAAGGTGGTTGTGCCAAAACTTGAACTTCCTGTGCGAATACTCTTTGCACCACTTGCGGTGAAGTACATCTGTCCACCATTCTGATTGAAGGTTCCACCGGTATTGAGGAAGGACCCTCCGATGGTCGTCGTCGCGGTTGGGAGTGTAACGGTTCCTTGTGTAATCGTGAAGTCATTTCCGGTCGTCATGGTACTATCTGATACATTCCAGCTTCCTCCTCCATTAAAGGTCACGTTGTAGAGAGCGTGTTCGTTTGTATCGATGGTGCGCGAAGCGCCACCCGTCGTGAAGACGAAGGTAGATGTTTCTGCATCTATCGATGCACCTGCGTCACTCATGAGACTTCCTCCAATCGTGTGTGTCTCTCCCCCCGTCGCATCAAACACTGCGTTCGTGAAGAGTTGAAGCGTACCATCATACGAAGAGCCACCTCCTCCACCTGAAACGGTCACGTCGCCACTTGGACTAAAGGTCTTGTCATTCCATACAATCAGTTTTCTATCAAGGGGAAGAGTGAGTGTGTCCGGACTATTGGTCGTCAAAAATGGAATGTCGCTGTCATCGGATGAGTCCCACACTCCCATATCATCGATTGAAAGTGGGTCGATGCCCTCATGTCGCACAATAACCCGATTTTCATACAGATCAAAATTACTGATTGTCGACACTGAATCCTCTGAAACGGTCGCTGCTTTCACCGCCTTTCCGCTGATGTACACAATAAATGAGTTTCCAATATTAAAGGACACGTTCGAGAAGGTGAACTCACCAGAACCGTTACAACTGGTTACATACTCGGTGAGACCCTGCACTTTAAGCTTAATCGAATCAGAGCCATCACAGGCCGATGATACCCCAGACCCTTCACCGCTATACACGTGTCCTGACACCGAGAGCGAAGTCGAGCTATTGTCCCATACGAGGTATCCAGGATCATCACCAGAAGGACTCGGATCAACGTCATACGTCTCACCCGCAATTGCTCCTGCATGATTGGTAAACTTCCACGCATTCACGGTCGTACCCGTTGCGGTGACGTTATACGCAGGAGACGCACCAGAAGTTCCAAAGTAGTTATTCGTAAAGTTTCGAACCTGCAGTGCGGTGCCACCAACGGTAATTGCAGTACCACTATTTTGTGATACCTCAAAATCTCCATATGAGAGTGTCGTAATTGCCGGTGTACCGCTAAAGGTGAGGCCTGAAATATCCGTGTTGCGAATTCTATAGTATGACCAGGTGGTTGATGCGGTGCCACCTACCCGGAATGCGTAACTGCCACTTCCCTGATTTTGGATTGTCGTTGAACCGGTTGATGTACCAATAACGGCAAGTGCACCACCGGTAAAGAGCACAGAGCTTCCATCTGCAATGTACACATCTGCAGTTCGTGGTGAGCCGAGTATAGAACCGTCAAAATCAGTCTCATAATTCCAGTAATCGGTACCGGTTGTCTTCGTATACGAACCAAAGATGTAGAGATCACCAGTTGCGTTTGCATGATCTTGTGAATAGAGTGAGCCACCACTGTGTACGTCGTATGCGCTCGCACCACTATTCCACATACGAACCTGCGTGCCACTTCCAATACTGAGCGTACCATAGGTGTCGTCGGTCGTTGAGGCATTAATGGTGTAATTTCCTCCCCCATAGAGGAACAGTGTTGCGCTTGCCCACGTGGTAAGACCGCCACTCACGGCATGGATAAATGTCCCGCCGACTGCAAGTGACTGACTTGGCGTGAGTGTAAATGAGCCAACATTTGCAAGTCGGAAAACGTTTGTTGCCGTCGCATGCTCCATCATGGTATAGGTGCCTGAGCCATTCATCGTGAGATTGGCAAACCATGAGGTACCCGCAGAGATGTTTGATGTACCGCTTCCATCAAAAGTTACCGTACCACCACTGTGAGTAAATACACCATCATTATCCCAATCTCCCGCAATAGTCGTTGATGCGTTTCCACTTCCAATAAAGGTACCCGTACTCTCAATGCGGAGCGAGCCATTCACGTCGAGCGCAGGATCACTCGTATCAAAGGTGACCGTCGTCGGCAATGCTCCACCAATCGTGAAGTTGTTTCCAACAATGATGCCGAGACCGGTCGCGACATACGTTGGCGAGCCACCCTGCGCTTTAAGGTCGAGATTGTAGTACCCGGTACTCAAAATATTTGTTGCACCCGCACCACTGTACCGTATGGTACTTGTGTCCTCAATAAAGGTTCCATTTTCTGCAAACACGT
>CAZDUC010000035.1:0-9254 GCA_964508585.1 uncultured Candidatus Saccharibacteria bacterium | reverse complement strand
CTTCTATTTTTTCTGGGTTTGTATCGATTTTCATAGCTTTGTAAAATATACTGTACCACACCAAGACCATATTTATCTATACACAATACAGTGCTACTATTGGCAATTATGACAAAGATTATTTCGTGGATGAAGCGACACAGTAAAGGTATTTTTATTGATGGAATCATTGGTTTGTTTGTCCTAGGGCTCATTGGCGCGGGCATTCTCCTTGTGTGGGTTGCGACACTCGATATCCCCGACCTCTCATCCTTTGAAGAGCGTAAGGTGCAACAATCGACCAAAATCTATGACCGTACGGGTGAAATACTCCTCTACGACTTTCATCAGGATGTGCGCCGCACCGTGGTCCCCTATGAAGAAATTTCACACCACCTCAAAAATGCAACAGTCGCTATCGAAGATGATACCTTTTTTGAACACTTAGGGGTGCGCCCTTTGGCGATTCTCCGATCAATGATCACCAACATGAAGAAAGGTGGTGGTCCGTTTAGTGGGGGTGGTGGCTCGACCATTACTCAACAGGTTATCAAAAACTCAATACTCCAACATGAAAAGACCATCACCCGTAAGGTAAAGGAGGCTATTCTCGCTTTTCGTCTTGAGCAAGTACTCACCAAAGAAGAAATACTTGAGCACTACCTCAACGAATCACCCTATGGTGGCACCATTTACGGGGTAGAGGAAGCGAGTCTCGCGTTTTTTGGGAAACGCTCATCAGAGGTAACCCTTGCTGAGTCAGCATACCTTGCGTCACTTCCTCAACTTCCGACATACTACTCACCGTACGGAAATCACATTGATGATCTTGAGATACGTAAAAATTACGTCCTTGAAAAGATGCACATGCTTGGATTTATCACACAAGAAGAATTTGACACTGCAAAAAATGAGAAGGTTGAATTTAAACCACAAGTTGCATCGAGTATCCGTGCTCCGCACTTCGTGTTTTATGTTCGTGATTACCTTGTGGAAAAATACGGTGAAGAATCGCTTGGTGAACGGGGGTTAAAGGTTATCACCACCCTTGATTGGAAACTCCAGGAGCAGGCAGAAAAAATTGTGCGTGAGCGTGCCCTCGGCAACGAAAAAGCATACAATGCTGAAAATGCGGCGCTCGTTGCTACCGATCCTGAAACTGGCCATATACTTGTCATGGTCGGTTCACGAGACTACTTCGATACGGAAATTGAAGGAAACTTTAATATCGCACTTGCAGAACGACAGCCTGGATCTTCCTTTAAACCATTCGTCTACGCAACCGCATTTAAAAAAGGGTACACACCAGAAACGGTCGTGTTTGACCTCAAAACGCAGTTCTCGACAGCGTGTGCACCCGATAACCTTACCTCTAATGATGGGTGCTACTCACCAGACAACTATGATCATGCGTTCCGAGGCCCGGTCACGTTTAAAAATGCGCTTGCACAGTCACTCAACGTTCCTGCGGTGAAAGCACTCTATCTTGCTGGGATTACTTCCTCACTCAAAACAGCTCGTGATCTTGGTATCACCACACTCACCAATAAAAACCAATACGGCCTTACCCTTGTGCTTGGTGGCGGTGAGGTAAAACTTCTTGAGATGGTGGGTGCATATGGTGCGTTTGCTCATGAGGGTACGCGAGTTGAGCTCGAAAAAATTATTCGCATTGAAGATACGGCCGGTACAGTACTTGAGGAAACGAAGCCATCTCCAAAGCAGGTTCTCGATCCTGAGGTTGCACGTCAAATCTCTGATATTCTTTCCGATAATGTCGCGAGAACTCCCCTCTATGGAGCAAACTCAACACTTTATTTTCCTGGACGAGATGTTGCAGCAAAAACTGGTACAACAAATGATAAGCGAGATGCTTGGGTTATTGGGTATACCCCAAACCTTGTCGTGGGCGCATGGGCCGGCAATAATGACAATCGTTCGATGAGTGAAATCTCTGGCTTAATTATCACTCCTCTCTGGAGAGATTTCATGGATATTGCCCTTCCCACAATTGACCAAAAATCATTCCAAAAACCTATTCCCACACCAGGAACCATTAAACCCGTTCTCCGTGGCGTGTGGTTCGATGCAGGAGCTCTGGTGACCGATTCTGCATCAAGTACAGGTGGAACGGAGACGCTTTCTGTAGAGAGCGCTGTATCAGGGGCACATTCAATACTTTTCTTCGTAAACAAAGATGATCCTCGTGGCCCACAACCAAGCTACCCAACCGACCCACAATTTCCACTCTGGGAATACCCAGTAACGGTGTGGAAAAATTCACTCATTGATGCAAGTAACGGAAAGTTCGCCACATCTTCAAATACCGCGGAGCATACTGACAATGAGTAAGTCCGCTTCACTATCGCTAGTACAACAAATTCATAACTCTAGAGTATCTCTTTTGGAATACTCTGCTCTCCAATGGTATACCGCATTGAATCAAGAATATCTTTTTTATGGAGAAGAATCTCTGTCTTTACCATTCCTGAACCTTTATAGACAAGTGTTTTTGTTGAGACGGTAAAGGAGCATTGCTCTTTTCTCACAACTGCGCCACACACCTCGCGTGAAGCATCGATAAACGCCTGTATAACAACCCCTTGTGGTGCATGGAGTACCTGTAGGTATTTTTTAAAAAGGTCTGATACATGGACGACTCCCTGACCTCGTTTCTTGTGTGGTGTAAACATGCTCTATACTTTATTGAAATGACAATTCAATAGATATTCTCGTACCTGGAACGTAATCGTTCTCATTTATTCATTGGCATCACAAGGTACCGAAGTGAGGAGTCATGTATATTCTCAATCACCATCGGGCGACCAAAGCCAGCACATTTAAGGAGAATACTATCTCCTTGCATATGAGGGATAACATCACTAATGTACCGCTGGTTGAAATTAAGAGTAATATCCTCACCCTCGATAGATGCTTTAATTGACTCCACCGTTGCGCCCGCATCTCCACTCTGTGCGGAGAGGCTACAGGTTCCATCTGAAATAGTGATGGTGAGTTGTAAAAATTTATTTAAGAATATGTTTGTTTTTTTGAGACCTTGAGCAAAATCGCTCGTGAGCGTCGTGATTCTTGTTTTATACTCCTTTGGGATAATTTGTTCGTAGTCTGGAAAGACACCCGTAATGAGTCGTGAGGTGATATAGATATTCCCAACCGTGAGGGCACATTGATTCTCAGTAACATAGAGCAACACTTCTCCAGCAACATCCTCGACCACTCGTGCAAGCTCAAGAGCATTTTTATACGGGATCAGTATCGAGTTCTCAAGGACGAGGTTTTTTTGTGGAATAGTCTTTTCCATGAGACGAAACGAATCGGTTGCCACAAACGTGAGGGAGTGTTCTTTTTTTTGATGAATGTAAATACTCCCTAACTCTGGTTTGATTGATGATTGTGAAGCAGTAAATGCGGTCGTTTTAACCCCAAGTGCAAAAAGTTGTCCTTGAATAGTAAGTGGGGTACTCGTGATATGTGGAATGGTTGGAAAATCGCTCGCTTGGATGCTTTTAATCTCTGTACGCGATGTTACTGACTCGACAATCAACACCCCCTCTTCAGTACTGAGAGTTACTGTTGGTTGTGTGATGAGGTGTATTGTCTGTACGAGAATATGTGCAGGAACTGCAATAACACCATCCTCCTCTGTGGTAACAGAAAGTACCCCCTCAATACCAATCTCAAGATTTGTTGCCTTTATGGTAAGCACTGTTCCTACGACTTCAAGAAGAACACATTGGAGCACTGGGAGCGTCACGTGTTTCGTACTCACTCTTGAAACAATGTCGAGTACCTCCTTCAACTTAGTTGTGCTTGTTGTGATGTGCATAGGTGTGTATTATTTTTCTTTTTTAAAAACGTCTTTGTATTATTAGTGATGTGGATGTGTGGATGACTTGGTAGACATGATGTATTGCAACAATATATGCAGTACTTGCTGTGCGTATACCTGTGTATAGCGCTGACATAGTGTGGGTAGTTTCATACCAAGTATGCAATCAAATATATTGTACGATACGTTCCCTACTATACTCCACACCTACTTCAGAAGCTGTACACAACGAGACCAACGACCTACACACACCCTATAAAGAACTTTTCCACACCTACTTCAGAAGAAGTCGAATTTGTGCAACTTCCTCCTCAAGCTCAACACTCTCTTTAATTTCATGTTTAATCTTTTCACACGAGTGTATGACCGTGGTGTGGTCTCTCCCACCAAGTTTTTGCCCAATAGCTGGATATGAGACTTGGAAATCTTCCCTGAGAATATACATAATGAGCTGACGTGGCTTCACCACTTCTTTCCGTCTCGTTTTTTCATAGATACTCGCAGGTTCAATATCGAAGTACCGAGCAACCTTATCTACCACATCAGACACCGCAAGTGATTTTCGAGGTCTGGTGCTATTTTTGATGAGTATCTTCACCTCATCAAGAGTGAGTGAACGACCTAATAGTTGCGATTGGCAGAGAATGGTATTGAGCGCTCCTTCGAGCTCTCGTACATTTCCGTCAATGGTGTGTGAGAGGTGTTCCACCACATCATCATGTAAGGTGAGGCTGTTTTGCGCAGCTTTTGATTTGAGTATTGCGCCCCGTGATTCAAAATCAGGCTCAGGAATATCAACAATCATACCTTGTCCAAATCGTGACTTGAGACGATCCTCCATATTGGACATGAGTGCAGGGTGCACATCACTAGAGAACACAATTTGTCGATTATTGTCGTGCATCGCATTAAAGAGATGGAAGAGCTCCTCTTGTGTTTTCTCTTTGTTCATTAAGAATTGCACATCATCCATGACGAGCACATCGTACTGGCGGTACTTATCTTTAAAACTATTCGCTGTGCCACTCTGGAGTGAATTCATGTAGTCGACGGTAAAACGCTCACTCGTCACATAGAACACCTTCTTCCCTACCCGCTTCAGCTGGTTACCAATTGCTTGTATAAGGTGTGTTTTTCCATGACCGGTTTTTCCATACACAAAGAGCGGGTTATAGGCAATTCCTGGCTTATTGACGACGGTGCGTGCCGCAGCGTGTGCAAGTTCATTAAAGGGGCCAACCACAAAGTTATCAAACACATACTTCGGATTGAGGTTGTCGCTCTTGTTGATGTAGTACTCTTCAAGGGGGAGTGCAGCATTTACCGTCTGCTTGCGGGTAACTTCCATACGCTTATCGGAGCGTTGTACAACAACGTACTCGAGACTTCGTGCGTGTGGAGTGAGATCTCGGAGTGTTTTAAGAATGAGTGTCTGAAATTTATCAGCAACCCAATCACGAACAAACACACTCGGTACACCAAGGGTGATAGTTCCATCTTCAAGCGACACAATCTGGGTGTCACGGAACCAGGTTTTAAAGTTTGCTGAGGTAATAGAGAGTTCTATGCTGACGAGCGCATCGTCCCATAATTTTTTAACGTCGATTTGTTCAGTTTGAATGATATTTGTGGAAATATTTGAAATAGAACTCATAGAACTCAAAGAGGAAATGCTAAACAACAGAGAGCATTATACCGAGCTGTGGAAAAGTGTAAATACGCAAGATAATATGAGTCACCTAGGTATAGGTGTGTATAGTCTGTGGGTATAGCCTGGGGATAGGTGTGTATAGTTTCGATACGACTTAACTCTAAACACCCATTTTTCTCATGTATTGATTTAATACGCTAAGTGGTGTAGAGTGTGTCCCACAAGAATAAACATTATGCCAAAACGAACCTATCAACCGAATAAACGAAAGCGAGCAACAACACATGGTTTTCTCGTCCGTTCAGCAACAAAGAGTGGAAGTGGAGTACTCAAAGCACGACGACAGAAGGGTCGTGCAAAATTGAGCGTGTAATCAGAAACACACCACTGTACGTCTCGTAGGACGCCAACCGATAACGATTCCCTGTTTCTGCGCTATACTACTACCTATGCTTCCAAAAAAAGAACGATTGAGCAGAAATGAATTCAATCGTTTTTTTTCTGCAGGAAAACGGATACACACACCTCTTTTTACACTCGTGTATACTCCATATCACGAGTTACACACCGCAGTCGTCGTGCCGAAAAAATGTGCACCACTTGCAGTTGTGAGAAACAAAATTCGGCGACGCGTGTATGAGAGTGTGCGACAGTACCGTAAAATGCATGGGTTCTGTGGTGTATGCATCTTTATTGTAAAGAAAGGGATACAAGAAGTTACCTACCCCACCCTTGCGAAGGAGGTACACGCACAGCTCACTCTACTTGGTAGATAATATATAATAATAGTAACAAAGGTATGAATTTTATTTGGCACACATTTTTCTTTGACCCAGTGTACAACAGCCTCGTGTTTTTTATTGATGTGGTGAGACAGGGTGATGTGGGAATCGCAATTATTTGTACCGTAATCTTAGTTAAGCTCGTCATACTCCCCATCTCACTCAAGGCATCACGCACCCAGTTGGTCATGCGAGAGCTTGAACCAAAACTCGCCAAAATTAAAGAGGACTATAAAGACAAACGAGAACTCCAGGCGCTGAAGACAATGGAAATTTTCAAAGATGCACACGTGAATCCCTTTTCGAGCATCGTACTCATGTTTATTCAAATTCCAATTGTCATTGCGCTCTACTTTTCTGTGTACTCAGGCGGTGGTGTAAAACTTCCTGATATTAATTCAACCCTTCTCTACTCATTTATTCCAACACCAGAAGTGGTGAATATGATATTTCTTGGATTTATCGATATCACCACAAAGAGTCTTCCCCTCGCGTTTCTGGCTGGTATTACGCAATTTATTCACACAAGTCTCTCACTCCCACCACAAAAACCTCGAGATCCAAAAGCAGAACCAAATTTCAAAGATGACTTTACACGAAGCATGCATGTGCAAATGAAGTACGTTATGCCCGTTCTTATCGGTGTGGTGGCGTACACCATTTCAGCAGCAATCGGGCTGTATTTCACTATAAGTAACCTTATGGCAATCGGACAGGAGTACGTGGTGCGACATAAGGGGCTCAAACAGAAGTAAGCAATCAGCGGGCATTAAAAAAATAGCAATCATATTGCTATTTTTTTTAAACCACGCAACTATTCTGTCAGCGTGGTATCAAATAACCAGAGCGTGTTATCGTTTTTGTTAATCAGGTACACCTGGTCACCATCTGTGTTGACACCAATACTTGCCACATCAATGGAACGTCCACTGACGGCAATAAAATCAATCAGCATGGTTGCTGTTCCAGAGACTGTATCAATTTTCCAAAGTGCGTCTGTGTACGACACCACTCCCTTATACCACGCATCAGGAAATGAGTAGATATTGAGTGATTCTTTCGGCACCGCACAGTAGATGGCAGTGTCGGTAGTGACACACTTTTCTGGTATAAGCGGGAGCGCTTGCGGAACCTTTTCAGCATTTTCGAGTAGGGTCGTTGTAATAACCGATGATTCAGTATTTGAGGTCAATACTAACCCTTGTGGGGTACGAAATGCCATAAGACCCATGTCACCTTTTGTCACGTAGGTAAGATTATTTTTCACCACCCGATAGAGATATCCACTCTGTGTCGCAGTCGGTGTTGTGTAGACGTACACAGGGTTACCCCACAGAACACGTACGTCACGCAGAGGAAGTGAAAACACACGGGTACTACTGTTGCGATCAAGGTTGCTTGAGTATCCCACAGCACCAGTGTCTTCTCGGACTAGGTATTGAATAGTACCTGTGCCACTTCCAAACGCAACCTGCGTTGCGTTATCAGGAAGTGCGATTCCACTAAACTGCGCATCACTCCCATAGGTCCCCACAAGCGTTTTAGAAACATTTCCCTCCATCATGGTGATAGCAACATGCTCTCCCAAAGAAGAAAACACTGCTTTCCGTGTACTTGGGATGGTGGTACCACTTACGAGTGTTTCCGCACCAGAAATGAGATCAATTTCGTATAGGTGTCCTGTACCCTGCTCAACATACGCAATTCCCCCGTCCACAAACCCAGCTCCTGCAACAGGACGAGTGGTGAGTTGTTTGAGTGCCTGGATACGACCACCTGCGGTGACATTCTCGGTATCAATACGTGAAGTGTCAATAAGAGGTGTTTCTGAAGCATTATTTCTTCCAAAACGGGCAAATACATCATCGGCGTCCTTTGGTGCTCCGAAAGCAAAGAGGTATGCCCAGACCCCAATAATGAGAACGAGTATGAGTATTCCAAGAGTGATAAAGATTGTTTTTTTCATACAATATAATTTTTTCTATATACAATCATACACCACTATATTTTCTGTTGTACACGTACATAATTATTATTTGCATCAAGAGCCATATCAAAGAAGCAACGTATAGTACCAGTACCCGTTACTCCGGGTGTATTATCAGGGATATCCTCTACATGACTATTGCTTCCATAACATTTTTGTATACAGGTTCCTTTTTGTGCTTTAGTAAGGTATCTACAATCATCACTTTTCCGTATTGGTGGTCCAACGAGCGCTGCACCTCCACCATTCCCGGCTCCACCATTCGCACCACCACCTGATTGATTGGCATCATTTTGATTGTCTATCGCTGACTGTGAAAGCCCATCCATCATCGATTTATCGAGCTGTATTGGTGGGACATTTTGGAGAAAGTTGAGCTCGATGAGTTGTGGATTGATGGTTTGAAGCACCAGTGCTGGAAGGAGGAGAATAGCAAGACCAAGCAGTACACCCTTAATATCCTCTCGTGCGCTCTGCTTTGAGGAGAGGACATCAGTCATGCTGTACTTTACGCCCGCAAAAGCAATTTTGAGTACTCCAAAGAGTGCACCGAGAGAAATAGTAAAAAAGTACACCTTGTTGATAAACTCTGGGAGGGTCGTGTTTGCATTTGTTGGAAGACCCGGGACACCCACGAGCGGGACGTAGGTATTGGCCGCATACGTAGAAGAGATACCGAAGAGCAAAGAGAGGACAAAAACAACACACCCCACTATACCCCCAGCTCTCAAAAATAATAATACGTTTTTCATAAAGTTAGTAGACAAGTTCTAATGTGTTCGTGACGTACTGAGGAATACGGGTTTCGGTGAGTGCGGTGAGTGAGAGAGACGCGGTGCCTGAGGTTGCATTTTTTCTTAAGGTAACTGCATTTGGGACGTCAGGACTGCTCTCGATACGCTTTCTATCCGCTATCCAGGAAAAGGATACCCCAGAGAGGTCGTTCTCTGCATTCAGGTAGTATGGCTCACCAAAAAATGTCACCTCTTCCCCAACGAGCGCGTG
>CAZDUC010000034.1:0-9725 GCA_964508585.1 uncultured Candidatus Saccharibacteria bacterium | reverse complement strand
TACTTCGCCACGTGTTTCCCTGTAAACGCGCCAATGATACTCATAAGAATTGAGCCGAGGAGTGCGCTTCCAAAACTGTGTATATGGACACCTTCGACGAATGAGGTCACAAAAACGAGAATACTCGCATTGAGGACGAGAAGAAAGAGACCAAGTGTCAGTATCGTAATTGGAAGGGTGAGGATAATGAGAATTGGGCGCACCAAGGTGTTAAGGATAATAAGAAATAACGCCACCACCACCGCAGGAATCCATCCCGAAACCGTGATACCGGGTACCACATATGAAACGATAAGGAATGCTGCTGCGGTGATAGCGAGACGAATTAAAAAATGCATATAGAAGAAGTGTATCACGAAGTGAAAATAGAAAAACCCGCAGTGCGACGCCTTGCGGGTTTATGGTCGACATCGTAAGTCGACCACATTACTGAGGGTTCTTCGATGTTTTTGCTTGCTTGCTGAACACAAAGGACTCAAGTGAAACGAGTCGTGATTCAAGTTTATTAAATTCGCTACGACTCACTTTTTCATTCATACCAACCTTAATTTCTTCAACATCAACCATGAGTCGACCTATCATTTCGGTATGCGTATCAAGTTTGTCATTAATGCGAGATATTTCTGTGGTGTGTGTGTCGAGTTTGTCATTAATGCGAGATATTTCTGTGGTGTGTGTGTCGAGTTTTTCGTTCAAACCAGAAAATTGTTCAGCGATGGCTGACACACGATGCTGAAAATCTTCAGTCACTGCCCCGATATACGAAGTAATCTTTTTATCAAAGTCATCAGAAACTTCCTTGATGTATGCGCGCACTTCATCAGTAGAATGAGTGTATTCTGGCACCTTTTTCTTTGAAATTACCTTTTTTGTTTTTGGAGGAGTACTTTTCATGTATAAATTATAGCACCCGAAAAATAATACACAAACGTCAACAACTCAGCATATGTTTTCCTTATTTCCTCTACATATCAAGCCGTCGCCTTGAGGATTTTGCTGTTTTCATTCCCACTCAAAGCCCATCTAATAACGCGCCCAGATACAAGGCGCCTCCGGAGCGAGGACATGCGTCGTACTTATTATACGATGAGTGTCCGAGCGACAGGAGCAACGACGTAGATGGGGTGTTAGTGGATGGGATTTCTTACTTTTCTACCACTTTCCACTCCCCACTTGCAAGCAGTGGTTCTGCTTTTTTAAATTTCATGGTTTCTGTATCAGTGCCATTGGTGATCGTCACCAACTCGTTTCTCCCCATTTTTTCCTCATGACGAATTGGTGTCTGTGGCTTTTCAGCAACTTTTTGTGATACGTCTGAACTTCCTCCTCCAAGCGCGAGTCGTGCCTGTGCTTTTTTGAGTTCCTCCTCCTCTTTCTCTACGGCCTCAATACGCACAGTTGGGATGAGCTCCGCGATGCGCTGGTATGCTGCTTCTTGCATTTCCTTGAAAAGTCTGACGGCTTCTTTACGATACTCAATGAGTGGATCTTGCTGGCCGTACGCACGAAGGCCAACACTTGAGCGTGTGTGTTGCATGACCTCGAGATGCTCAACCCAGAGAACATCATTCACCTGGAGCATGAGTTTTCGCATCACCTGGTACCACACCTCCTCACCATACTCTGCAATGCGTTTGTGTATGTCTGCTTCTACTTCTGGAATATAAGCAATCACTTCACCTGCAAGCTCCTTCACCTCAGCGATGGTTCCGAGAAGTAACTTAATTCGTCTCGCATAGATAATCATACGTTGCTGGTTGAGCACGTTATCGTACGCAAGGACATGCTTTCGGGAATCAAAGTGGAATCCCTCAATCTTTTTTTGCGCTGATTCGAGTGAGTGAGTGATGACACTATTTTCAATCGGCTGATCTTCAGGAATGCCGAAACGTCCCATCATGTTTTTTACCGTATCGCTCGCGAATACCCGCATGAGCGCATCATCCATAGAAACATAAAATTGTGTCTCTCCCGGATCGCCCTGACGCCCTGCACGACCACGGAGCTGGTTATCGATACGTCGTGCCTCATGGCGCTCTGTACCGAGGACAAAGAGTCCGCCGAGCGCCTTGATCTCTTCTGCCTCTTCTTGTGTTGCGTGGGTCCCTCCAAGTTTAATATCAACACCACGACCAGCCATGTTTGTCGCGAGTGTTACCTTTCCCTTTGTACCGGCATCTGCGATGATTTCACCCTCTCGTTCGTGATTTTTTGCGTTGAGCATCTCGTGCACAATCCCTGCTTTCGTGAGCTCAGCCCCCAAAAGCTCGTTTTTATCAATTGAGGCGGTGCCGATAAGTATCGGCTGTCCCTTTTCATGCACCTCTTTTACCTTCCGAATAATCGCCGCTATCTTCCCCCGCTCATTTTGAAAAATGAGGTCGTTATGATCGAGACGTTTAATAGCATTATGTGTCGGAACCGGAATCACATCGAGCTTGTACACCGAGTAAAACTCCTCCTGTGAGGTGAGTGCTGTCCCTGTCATGCCGGCAAGCTTGTCGTACATACGGAAGTAATTCTGAAAAGTAATAGAAGCGTACGTCCGCGACTCCTGCTGAATCGTAACACCTTCCTTTGCTTCAATCGCTTGATGCAATCCGTCAGACCACCTCCGTCCTGGCTGGAGTCGTCCAGTGAATTCATCAACAATCACCACTTCATTATCCTTCACCACATACTCCTTATCGCGTGTGTAGAGCGCACGTGCGCGCACCGCTGTCTCAAGATGGTGGACATACTTGATTCCCTTGTCGGTATAGATGTTTCCAATGCCGAGCATTTTTTCTGCCTCTTCAATACCATGATCGGTGAGTGTTGCACTCTTTAACTTTTCATCAATGATGTAGTCAGTCTCCGGAGTGAGGCGCGAAGCGATGTGTGAAAACACCACATAGAGATTTTCTGAGTCCTCAGCAGGTGCGGAGATGATGAGTGGAGTACGTGCTTCATCAATCAGAATTGAGTCCACTTCATCAATGATTGCATACGCATGGTTACGTTGACGAAGATTTTTTACTTCAAATTCAATATTGTCTCTGAGGTAATCGAAGCCGTACTCGTTATTTGTCCCATACGTGATATCCGCTTCATACGCTTCTCTACGTGTGCAGGGACGCAAGAAGTCGTACACCACTTTATACGCACCTTGTGCATCACGCGTCACATCATCACGCACACTCTGTGTTGCGTCGTAGAGGTACGAACCTGTTTGATTGATAATACCCACCGAAAGTCCGAGGAGTGCGTATATCTGCCCCATCCACACTGCGTCACGTCGTGCAAGGTAATCGTTCACCGTTACGACATGCACCCCACGTCCGGTGAGTGCATTGACATACGCAGGCAGGGTTCCAACGAGTGTCTTTCCTTCTCCCGTGCGCATCTCGGTAATCATGCCTCGATGCAAAATAACGCCACCGATGAGTTGCTCATCATAGTGTCGTTGTCCTAAGGTACGCTTTGCAGACTCGCGAACAAGTGCAAACGCAAGCGGGAGTGCTTCGTCAAGTGTTTTTCCACCTACTACTTCGCCTCGGAGCGTCTCTGAACGAGCGCGTAGCTCAGCATCACTGAGCACAATAAGCTCAGTCTCAAAATCATTAATAGCTTTAATTATCGGGCTTATTTGCTTCAGTTCTTTTTCGTATGTTTGACCAAAAAATCTATCGAGAAATGACATATTGATATAATTAGAATGTGGATAGCATACCACACATATGCAACAAAGAAACAAACACCCACTTGCAAGCAAGTGGGTGTTTGTTTCGGAAGAAATGTAGCGAATTTATTTTCGCTTTGCGGTCTTCTTAGCTGCTGCTTTCTTAGGAGCTGCCTTCTTCACAACCTTCTTTGCAACTTTCTTAGCTGCTTTTTTTGCTGCTGCCATGATTTAAATTTTTTTTGAAAAATTACTCATTAATGTATTCGACCGCATTATTCCCTTTTCAAAGAGCATTGTGCAAAGAGAATGTTTGCTTACATGTAATTATCATTCATTAAAAAAAATGCACAAGAAAAAAATAAAAAAATATGTGGATAAGATAAAAAAAATTATAAAAAATTTAAAAATTTTTTATAATTTTTTTAATTTTTTTTGCAGTCGTATGCAATGATTTTTTTGCATACATACACTCAATGCATGTTACTCAAATATCTGCACCTCTTGTTCAATCGTGAGACCGGTCTTTGCATACACCCGTGCGGTGATGTCTTGTACAAATGATTCAATGTCATCAGTGGTCGCACCACTCTCACAAACAAGGACGAGTGCTTGTTTCTCATACAGTCCAACGTTTCCTACCTGGTACCCACGAAGTCCACACACTCGGTCAAGTATCCAACCAAGTGAGACTTTGATGTTGCCCTTGCTATCAGGAAAACCGGGGAGGTCTGGGTATATTCGCACCAACGAGTCGAATACATCTGAAGTGACAATCGGATTTTTAAAAAATGATCCTGCCGTCCCCACAACATGCCAGTCAGGTAGTTTCTCTCGACGAATGTCGACAACCGCCGTACGTATGTCTGCAAGTGACGGAGTTGTGTGTGTACCAAAGTATGATGCAATATCCCTATACGAAATCTGCGGAGTCGGGGTCGTATGGAGCACAAAGGTTACCTCAGTGATGATGTATCGCTTCCCCTCAGGTCTTTTGAAGTATGAATCGCGATACGCAAATGCGCACTCCTCAGGTGAGAATGTGCGCATGTGGTTGTTCTCTATATCGTACGCGGTCACGTGTGCGATGACGTCTTTAGCTTCCACACCGTACGCTCCAACGTTTTGTACCGGTACCGCTCCAACAGTTCCTGGTATCGCTGAAAGATTTTCAAGTCCCCACAATCCTTTATCGACAACCTCAGCAATCAAATCATCGAGAACAACACCGGCATCTACCGTCACCGCAACGTCCGTACCCTTACGAACATACGTACGATGTTGCGTTGCAACATGTATAACAAGCCCACGTACACCGGACGAAGCGACGAGTACATTTGATCCACCTCCAAGGACTGTCACGGGGTATCCCTCGTGGCGTGCCCACAGTACTGCTTCCTCTAGCTCATCCATCGAATCTATGATGGCAAAATAATCAGCGACGCCACCAACGCCAAGAGTCGTATACGACGCAAGTGAGACAAGGGGAGTGATTGTCGATGGTATGTGCATGAGAGATGTCCGCAGAGCTATTCCACCTTTGTAACGGTGACGGGGGTAGCAGAGTCCTCTTTGACAACTGCCTTTGGCCCATCTGTCAGACTCTTGATAAATGCATCTGCTTCCGTTTTAAAGTCAGGAATATCTTCTCCTGCCTTCTTCAGCACCTCAATAGCTGCTGGGGTATCACCCGATTCACTCAAGAGATACGCGAGGTTTGTTCGCTCCTGCTTATCAGTAGGCTTCTTTGCAATCCGAATCGTAAACAGTTCAATAAGGAGTGGGTAATCTTTTTGTGCGTACGTAGCCTGTATACCGTACTCATTCATCGCAAATGCAGATTTTTGCTCCTCTGTTTGTATGAGTTCACTGAAGAGATCCTTTTTCCCTGCGTACATAGTAGCCATCGCATAGAGTATCCGGGATTCCATAAACTGTGGACCAAGTTCATACGCCTCCTTAAAGAAGCTTACCGCCTTCTCAGCATCCTGCTTTTGAAGCTGTGCAAATCCTTGCTCAAAGATAATAAGCTGTTTTCGTGGAGAGAGTGCACGTGCAGTCTCAAGGTGTGTGATTGCTTTGTCGAGATCTCCCGTCATGCGGTAGAACGAGCTAATGAAAACCTCGATACGCGCATCATTTGGTTTTTCTTCAATCTGCTTCAGTAGCTCCTCCTCAACGCGATTTTTTATTTTTTGTTTTACTGCATCTGATACCTTTGGATCTTGCAAAATTGATTGTGCCTTTTGGGTAAACTGCTCGCGCATCTCTTGTGTTCCAAATGAATCGCGGGCAATAGCGGTATTGAACCAACTGAGTATTTCTTCAGCATCGTTCGTCCGGAACGCCTGAATAACATCACCCGCAGCGCTGAGCGCAGGCACGTTCACGTAGTACACAGTGACAACAAGGAGGATACTCATGACCGGCACCGCTACTTGTTCAATCACACGAGTGTCGATCTTGAAGCGAACAAGTGAAGGACACGGTATCGCAACACGTGCGTGGATGTACGCAAGGATACTTCCGTAGAAAATGTAGCTCACAATATTGTCGAACACAAACACATTGTGTACGGTGTATCCAGCGAGAAGGCCGAGAAGTACTCCACGCTCTATGACGGAAAATGCATTGTCTTGCTTGTGAAAAAGCGGTCGGAAAAAGAGATAGTACACCGCGGAACCGAGAATCGAGAAGTACGCAATCGCACCGAGTGCACCACCCGCAATGAGCCAATCCATCACAATATTGTGCACACGATCGAACCAAGCCTCTTGGCCATGAAGCTCTGGCTCGTAGTACTTATTGAAGACGTAGTTGTAGTTACTCTGCCCCCAGCCGAGGAGTGGTCGTTCCTTCACCCCCTCAAATGCCATCGTCCAGATATCGAATCGGGTTGAAGCCTCTTTGAGTGAAATACTCGCGAGACGTTCGAGGTAGGGGTTCCCCTGAATGAATGCCGACTCCTTAAACGTTACAAACAGTCCGACAAGGATAATGAGTCCCACAATACCTCCTGCTGCGACTTTCCGTACCATGGGATACTCACGAGCAAACAGTGCCATGTACGTCACCATAATGAAGGAACCCGAGACAAGCCCGAGAATCGTACCTCGTGTTGCGGTCTGCACGAGTAGGTACACAAAGAGGAGTGAAAGCGCGCCGTAGACGTATCGCATACCATTGGTCTTCGCACGAAAGAGCATGAAAAACGTGATGAACACGTGGAAGAGCATGTAGATTGCCATGTAGGCAGAGTTCCCCAGTGTACCATCGAGCCGCCATCCTCCCTGGTTGATGGTAATGTTTCCTGAGAGCTGGGCGAATGCGTACAAAGAGAGTACTACCGCAACACCGATACTCGTAAGGAAAAAGCGATCCCACACTTTTTCTGTCGTAAGAACAGTTCCCGCAACGAGCATGTAGAGGAAGGTGTGCACGAGGGTGACATAGCCCTCCATACGCTCAAAATTGCTCCAAAAACTTGCCTGTGGATTTTCGCCAAAAAGATTTGCAAAAAACATGACGAGAAGAAGTGAGCCAAAGCTCACGAGTATCCATGAAAACTTTGGTCGATACTGAGGCTCGTAGAGTGCGAGGAGAATCCACGCAGTGAAAAGTATTTCTACAACGATACGAAACGTGAAGTTCTTACCAGTGATAAACGGAAAAAAGAGTGAGTTAGAAATAATGAGCACAATTGCCGGGACAACAAAAATTCCCGCATAGACCAGTCCTTTTATAATATCTTTCATAATGGTGAAAACTATACCATGTCCACCCAAGGGTGGAAAAGGGGGTAAAAACAGCGCGCACCTTTTGGGCGCGCGCTGTGTTCCTCCACCTCTGGCTCCCCCTTACCGTCTCACAAGCACTCCACGCAAAGAGAGGTACTCGAGGATGGTTTCAACGAGTTCTTCTGGCGTACTCTCTTCAGTCTCCGCAATAAGTTCAGGAGCTTCTGGCTTTTCATACGGATCGTCAACGCCCGTAAAATTCTTGATGAGGCCCTTACGCGCTTTCTCATAGAGACCTTTCGTATCACGACGCGCACACTCCTCGACTGACGTATCAACAAATATCTCAATGAACTCGCCATAGTGTTCAATCACATTTCGTATGTGCCGTCGTGCATCACGATACGGTGCGATGAGTGAGCAGATGACGATTCCCCCATGCTTCACAACTTCTCCTGCCACAAATCCTACCCGCTTCACATTTTCATCTCTATCCTCTTTTGAAAAACCAAGACCTTTAGAGAGATGGTCACGTATCACGTCACCGTCGAGAAAGGTAATTTCACGATCCTGTAGCTCCTGGAGTCGCGCGAGAAGGAGTTGTGCGAGTGTCGATTTTCCTGAACAAGAGAGCCCGGTGAAAAAGAGAGCAACGCCTGGGCGAGTATCCCGCTTCACGCTCTCACGGAGAATGTCGATACTCTCCTTGAAAGAAAACCATTCAGGAATATCTTCGCCCTCTCGAAGCTTTCGTCTAAACTCAGTACCCGAGATGTTTTCAATTTCATCCTCAGGCTTCACCTCGTGTGTTGCAACGTATGCGCCACGCGTCTTTGAGTAAGCAAGCTCATCGGAATCGACGATGGTGATACCAACTTCAGAGGCACATGCGAGGGCGAGTTCACGTGCTTCGTACGGACCGTAAAAATCTTTTCCATCACTTCCCTTGCCTGGCCCTGCATGATCGCGCCCTACAATGAAGTGTGTGCATCCATAGTTTCTTCGAATAATTGAATGCCACACGGCCTCTCGCGGGCCAGCCATACGCATTGCAAGTGGTAAGAGTGAAAGTTCAGTAAACTCCTTTCCATAGGTATTGCACACGACATTGTATGTGCGTACACGGGTTACATAGTCAATATCACCGGGTTTCGTCATCCCCACAACCGGGTGCACCAGTACTGGCGCACCAACTTTTTCGTGTGCCCGCTTCACGAGTTCAAAGTGTGCACGATGCATTGGGTTACGTGTCTGGAAACCCACCACCTTATCCCATCCCCGTTCAGCAAAAAGAGCTTTCAATTCTGCAGGAGTTTTTCTAAATTGCTTGAAGTCATTTCGCACCGGAAGTGCAATTTTTGTCACTGTGCCTCCAAGATACGTATCATGCATGTCACCAAAAAGGTACTGCACACCAGGATGCATTCGATCCTCAGTGCCATACACTCCAAGAGCTTCTTTGGTCTTATCTGGCGTATACCGAGAGGTAATATCCATAACAGCAAGTGGGTTACCAAACGGGTCACAGAGGAGTATCCGATCACCAACCTGATACACACTACGCTGTGGCACATCGAGCACAATTGGAATTGGAAAAATTGCACCATTTTTGAGGTGCATGGTCTCTACCACAGAGCGATAGTTCTCTTCATCCATAAATCCAACCACCGGAGCAAAACCACCAACAAGCATGACTTCAAGGTCATGGAGTGCGCGCCCTTTAAGATTGAGACGGGGGAGTGTAAGAAGGTCGTGCTGCAAATCTAATGAACTCATGGATGAACAAAAATTAATGCGTGTATATAATGTCGCACACTATAACACCCCCAAATCCAAAAAAGTAGCAAGTGTAACTGAATACGATAATCCCCCCGGCGCGCTTCGCGCGCCTGTTGATTATCTACCTAATACAATTCGCTGTGTGTTCCAATTTTGTAAAACTCAATAGTGTAATCCTCGTACGTAAAGTGTGCTCGGTAATCACCTGTAACATTCATACTCAAAAACATATCCATATCCCCCGTGAGTCTATGCACATTAAGAAGAGGGTCATGTGGTGATGCTATAAGCACACAAAGACGTTCAAAAAACTTTTTCTGGATAGGGAGCGGAAGTTTCTTAAATTGTTTTTTAAACTTTTTATGAAACGTTGCCTGCATACTATTTCTTGAGCCAAGCAATAGCGTCATCAACATTCTTGAATGCTGGTGACATATTTTTACCTGCACGCGCATCCACATACATCTGTTTAAGTTCTTTCTTCACCTCAGGGCGCAACTCTGGCTCGCGCGTTACACGAAACTCCCCTGAATATATAAAATCCTTCA
>CAZDUC010000033.1:5654-9932 GCA_964508585.1 uncultured Candidatus Saccharibacteria bacterium | reverse complement strand
CGCCAAATAAGCTCGTTTTTCTTCCCGAGCTCGCGGTTTTGCCCAACGGCAACAACGATGCTGATGCGAGGATTACTCATGGGATTGATTATGCCATATTTTCGGAATAGGTGCCCCTTGAGACTGTCTCTTCAGTCCGCTATACTTTTAGTATGGCAATTAATGCAGGCATCTTCGGAGACACCACAAGTTTTGAACACCGATACATTCCTGACCACGAGCGACTCGCCGAATTAGTGGTGTACTGGAAAAAACTTGGGCTCAAGATTGTGCTTACTTCGGGTACATTCGATCTTTTTCATATTGGACATGCGCAGTATCTCGAGAGAGCAAAAGGACTTGGTGATTTACTTATTGTCGGTGTTGACAGTGACGCAAAGGTAAAAGAGCGCAAGGGCCCACATCGACCAATTGTCCCCGAACAAGAACGAGTGCAGATTCTTTCCCATTGTCGACATGTAGATGTCATTATTCTCAAAAGTATTAATGACCCAAAAAATTATCTTATCAAAACTGTCTCTCCTGATGTTCTTGTTGTTTCAAAATCGACAAAGCATATGGACGGTGAGGTTGATGAAAAAGCTCAGTATTGTAAAGAAATTATTGTACTTGAACCACAGTCCGAAACGTCAACAAGTGCGAAGTTGCGTCTTATTCAAATAAGTCATTCAAAAAATGAAGAATAGGGAAGTTTGTGTTGTGTACATCCCAGTTCTTCATATGGGATACCTTTCATTTATTGAAGAACTAGAAAAAAAAGGTGTTGAGGCGCTATATCTTGTTTCGGATGATATTCTCGGATCTCACGAGGAGCTTGACTATATACACCGTAAAGATACATTGCGTGCACTTCCTCATGAAGTGATGAAGGGTCTGCTTAAGCAAATCACCACAATCCCAATCTTTTCTCTTACAATGAAATCAATCATGGAATTACAACACGAGCGAATCTCGCTTGTAATGCCGAGAGAGGATATCAATGTATTTATAGGGGAGATGTATTTTGGTGGGCATTCAATTACCTATGAAAATGTATTTCTTCGTTTTAATAGAGAAAATGTTGGTGAAGAAAAAACTCCTGACACTGAAAAAATTGCACTGAGTGATTTTCAGAAAACCGCAATACATATGGCACTTACAGAATCAGAGAAGAGTACTGATTGGTGGCGACAGGTTGGTGCAGTCCTTGTTCAGAACCGTGAAGTTATCGCAATTGCTCATAATGAACATATGCCCGAGAAGGAGCTACCCAATATATTTGGTGATACACGAGCGCTGTTTAAGAAAGGGACGAATATAAATTATGTTACTACAGCACATGCAGAAGCTTCTGCTATTGCAGACTGCGCAAGGCAAGGTGTTTCTGCAGGAGGTGCGGAACTTTTTACGACAGATTTTCCGTGTCCCTATTGCGCGCGAGTTATTGCAAAAACTGGTATTAAGAAAATTTATTATCTCAAGGGGTATGCGGTACTGGGAGGTGATGATTTTTTTAAGGAAATGGGAATCGAAACGGTAAAGGTGGATATCACTGAATAAAAAAACGCGCCGAGTTGGGTAACTCGACGCGCTTGGTGCTTTGTTGGTCAACCGGGCAATTCGCCGATCTTGTAGCGCTTCTCGAATTCCTCCGCGCGTATTATGTTACTTAATCGGTCAGCGGGGTTCTTGAAGATAGGTATGCGTACTTCGCCAGTACCGTTTGGCACCATGATGTTGTAGTGAAGGTGGGGGACAGAGCCCGAGTTGTAGCGCATGTCACCTTCTCGTACGTGTGTCAGCCCGCCCTTGTACTCAAACCGACCGTATATGAACTGTTTTGCCCTGCGGACGCTCAAGTACTCTGGTTCGGTGAGGTCTACTTCAAAACGTACGTGACGTTTTGGAATGATGATCAAATGAAGCGCAAGAGTTGTCCTAATAAATTCAGGTGGTGGACAAAACGCATACACGCTTTCGTCTTGCCATAGAATCTTGTTTAGTTCCAGATCGAGGTCACAAAACACACAGTGACCATGTTCAAAATGTCTTCGCATATGGTGGTATTGAGCATAGCTACGACACCCCTCAAGACAGAAGAGTTCTTCGGGTGCAAGTTCGTGTTTGACCGGCATGGCCATGGTAGCATCCTTTCAGTTATGGGAACAAAAAAAAAGATCAAATCTTTCTCGATCTCTTTTTTGATTATGCCACAGTTTAGTTGGGAATTCAAATTTTCCAGCCAAGCTTCACCTTTATTGGTTCATGTCCGTCACTTTGTTTTCCACCAACAATGAGTTGTGCATGGAGGTGTGACACACTACTCCCGTTGTACGATGTATTACCAAAGCGCATGAAGAAACTACCTCCTTCCACATCGTATGCTGTTGTTGTCCACTGAAGGAGGGAGAGAAGATCTGCATACGCTTCGGGAGTGATATCTTCAGGATGCGTCGCATGCATTGGTTTGTACACGAAAATAATATGAAGTCTTGTCCCCTCGTAGGGGCTCATGTTTTCAGTCACGAACCAGTAGTCAGTTTCTTTGAGGATCGGTTTTGGATGGTATCTCTTAAAATGCTCTGCGCAGAAGGGGCAGACACCGTCTTTTTCAATTTGTGCCATGAGTTTTTTTTGCTCCTCAGTACGTGCATTCTCATGCCTGAGTCCAGTTTTTGAAAATTCGTTCATAGTTTTATATCGCCACGGGTATGCCCTTAATTGCCTCACCCGCCTCATAGTCGGAGAGTTCAAAGTCAGTCGCTCTGAAAGCGAAGATGTCTTTAGTAGGATTTGTGAGCGTGACAGTAGGAAAAGGATTTGTGTCACGAGCAATAATCTCTTCTACCATCGGGATTTGGTCTACGTATATATGTGCATCAGAAATGGTGTGTACGTATTCGTACGCTTCGTATCCTGTTGCTTGTGCGAGCATTATGGTAAGTGCTGCGTACTGAATCATGTTTGAGGGGACGCCGACAGGGACGTCGCCAGAGCGCTGGAACATGTGGAGGATAAGTTTTCCATCAATGATGCGAATGTGGAGCCACCCATGGCAGGGACACACGACTACTTTTTGTGTCTTACCCGTCCCACGAATGGTGTACTGCGGTACCCATGGAGATATGAAGTGAGTACGGAGTTCGGGGAACTCTTGAATCTGCTCAACAATATTTTTGAATTGATTGAATGCAGGACCTTCTGCAGTAGGGAAGTCATGAAATGCTCCGCCATATGACCCTGGTCCAAGGTCTCCTTCCTCGAGTCCACGCTTTTCACATTTTTCCTTAGTTCCCCACGGAGTCCAGAATTTGCATCCATATTCCTCAAGTGATGTAAGTGTGCGCGCACCATTCATAAACCCGCAAATTTCCCCGATAGCCTGCCGCCAAAACCCCTTCACACTTCGTTCGGTAATCATCGGGAAACCATTTTCCAGTTTGAAATGCATCGGTGTTGCACCCATGAGCGTCAGTGCATCGGTTCCTTGCCTACTTGGCGTGCGGAGGCCCTTTGCGAGAATTTCACGGAGAAGATTTTTGTACTGCTCGTCGGCGGTCCGTTCTTGGTATGGTTTCATCATATATGCACTATGATACTTGATTTGTAAATGAAGCGGAACAGGAAAGAAGTGTTAAACTATAGAGACTATGAAATTGCAAGTCGTTCGCCTTACAGAGTCAGCAAAAATGCCACATTTTGCCCATGAGAGTGATGCAGGAATGGATCTTTTCTGTTCAGAGTTAGTAACAATATCTCCTCAAGAACGTGTACAAATTAAAACAGGAATTGCTCTCGCAATTCCCGATGGACACGTTGGATTGATTTGGGACAAGAGCGGACTTTCGCATCGGTATGGTCTCAAAACCGTTGGAGGAGTGATCGATGCGGGATACCGAGGTGAGATTTTGGTGGGAATGGTTAATCTCAGTGACACTGCACATACTTTTTCAGTTGGTGATAAAATTGCGCAGATGCTCATACAGAAAGTTGAACATCCCGATATTGAAGAAGTTTTCACACTCGACGAGACTGTGCGTGGAGCGAAAGGGTTTGGAAGTACTGGTGTGTAACATGACATAAGAAACATACAACCGCATATTCTGTATTACTATTTATTATTTTTTATTTACTATTTTATATTTTCATCATGTACGAATACATAGAAAAGCAGGACAGGGAAGTGTTTGAGGCACTTCGGGGGGAGGAGGAGAGAGAGGCAAAAGGGCTTGAGCTTATTCCGAGTGAGAATTATGTGTCGCGAGCCGTTAGCGAATCGAACCGCACGGTGTTTACCAA
>CAZDUC010000033.1:0-5644 GCA_964508585.1 uncultured Candidatus Saccharibacteria bacterium | reverse complement strand
GGAGGCGGTGTTAGTGTCTACTGGTTTTGCGCTTTGTCGGTTTTAGATTTATGGTTCGCGTGCCTTCGGCCAAGCGCACGGCTCGGTGATTACAAACAAGTACTCAGAGGGGTACCCCGGGAAGCGTTACTACGGTGGGCAGGAGTTTACCGACATTGTCGAGACGATTGCGATTGAGCGAGCGAAGACACTCTTCAACTGTGCGTACGCAAACGTGCAACCACTCTCAGGTGCACCCGCAAATGCGGCAATGTACTTTGCACTTCTCGAGCCGGGGGATACGGTCCTCGGCATGGATCTTTCTCATGGTGGACACCTCACGCACGGACACCCAACTACGTCTATCAACAAAGTCTTCAACTTTGTGCGGTACAAGATGAAGGATGTGAATACGGGCGAGATAGATTATGAGCATCTTAGGCAAGTAGCTCTTGAGCACAAGCCAAAAATTATTCTTGCGGGATTCTCTGCGTATAGTCGCGAACTCGATTATGCGAAGTTTGTGGAGATCGCGAAGGAAGTGGGTGCATACACCGTGGCCGACATGGCACACATTGCAGGACTCATTGCGGGTAAGGCTGTACGCAATCCGTTTGATGATGGATTTGATGTGATTACGACCACCACCCACAAGACGCTCCGTGGTCCTCGCGGTGGCATGATACTTACTCGTGAGAGCGAAGACATTGCAAAGAAAATCAACAAGACCGTGTTCCCGGGCATGCAGGGTGGCCCACACATGAACGTGGTTGCGGGAAAGGCAGTTGCGTTTGGTGAGGCAATGACACCAATGTTTAAGGAGTACGCACAGCAGATTTTGAAAAACGCAAAGGCGATGGAGGAAGTTTTCCACGCTGCAGGTATTCGTATGCAGGGTGGGGGAACGAGTAACCACCTCATCCTCGCGGACGTTTTTGGCTCTTTGGGTATCTCGGGAAAGGAGGCAGAGGTAGCGCTTGACAGTATTGGTATTACGCTCAATAAAAACATGATTGCCGACGAGACACGCACCGCGATGGATCCATCGGGTATCCGCTTCGGCACTCCTGCCATGACGACCCGTGGCATGAAAGAAGCAGAGGCAACGCAGGTGGCAGAATTCATGGTTACTCGGCTTAAGGATATTGGAAACGAAACAAAGGCGGGAGAACTCAAACAAGCAGTGGAGACATTGTGTCTCCAGTTTCCGGTACCGGAGGTGATGGTGTAGGGGATGTTTTAAAACCCTCGGCCGCGAAGCGGCCGAGGGTTTTTGCTATGCATTATCACTGCGTATAGGGTATTGACGGCAGTGCAATATGGGACTACAGTAGTCCCCGCGTATCTATTCTCAGTTGCGTTTTTGTCAAGAGCTAACAATTTATACATTTATACTATGGACCACAATATTCTTGTTGGGGGGTTGCAGTTATTGCTCGCGGTTTCGACGGGCATTATCGTTGGTGCAGAGCGACAGATTAGTAACATTGATGGGAGAAAAAGTATCGGGATTCGAGATTTTTCACTCGTTGCACTACTCGCATTTGTATCGAGCTATCTATATGCGTATAACGCACAAATTTGGCCTATTGCATTTATTGGCGTCATGGTCTTAGGCGTGGTGGTTTTTATCTTTGAATCATTGGGAAAAAAAGATGAGGTGGGAGTGAGTCGTTCAGGTATTACCACAGTACTTTCACTTCCGATTGTGTTCCTTATTGCAAGTCTTGCAGTATTCAATATCAATTTTTGGCTTATTGCGACGACGCTGTTTATTCTCCTTATCATTCTTGAACTCAAAGATAAGTGGCACTACATTGCATCAACGATTGAAAAACATGAGCTCTTCGATTTCAGCATATTGATTGCAATCGCGCTCATTATTACTCCACTTATTCCACACGACGCAGTCCTTAAGATTCCACTTTACGCATTCGGAGAGCATGCAATTGTTTTTAAGACAATTGGCATCGCGACGTTTTGGAAGGTGATTATGATGGTGAGCTTCATGAGCTTTGTGTCACACTTCATTACGAAGTATGTACGAGGACGAAATGCTCTCCTCCTCGCCACGTTCTTTGGAGGTCTCGTGTCATCGCTTGCGACGATTATTCTCTTCCTGAAAGGATCGTCTGCAGGAGGAAAGGAGAGTGTGCCAAAGAGAAACCTTTACCTCGCGTACCTCGCGGCAAGTACGGGTTCGTTGATGAAAGATCTCATCATTCTTTTTGCGATTGTTCCACTCGCATTCTTCCAGAAGATGCTTCTCCCGATTGTCGCTATCTTTTTAGTGATGGCTGTGTTGACGCTCATCAGCTTTTCGCGCGCAACTGAAGGAGAAGAGGTGAAATTTACGAACCGACCACTTCCGTTCAGTTTTATCACGAAATTTTCGAGTATTTTTTCGGTGGTGATGATTGTTATGGTGTTTGTTCGTTTCTATCTCGGAAGCTCATGGCTCGTGCTCGCATCATTCCTTTCAGGGCTCATTAGTTCTGCTGCGGCGCTCGCATCACTTGGTGAAGCATTTACATCGAATGAGATAAGTGAGATGGTGATGGGGATTGGTATTCTTGTCGCACTCCTGGGGAGTATTTCAGCAAAGTATAGTGTTATCTTTTCTCATTTGGGATTCCGCCAATCACGACCATTCCTTATGCCTGTTCTCTACATCATTGTTGCGGGTAGTCTTGGTTTCTATGTAACTTTCTTTTAGAGCCCATCCACTAACCCCACCTACGTCGTAGCCGGAACGTACAGAGTGAGGAAAATGCCCGGAAGCTTCGCTTCCGGGCATTTTTCTATGAGAGCAAGTACGGTACAATATGCATACCATGCCTTTATACTCCTCGATATACACGAAGAGTCGTACCTTTGTCCAGCACCACTGGCTTACCGTTGCCTTTCTCCTGGGCTTCATTGTCGACAACCTCACACTCACCCGTGTTGATCAAGTATTTGATAACGCTATTCTTCTTGGGTATGTCGTTCTCGCGATGATATCGATTTTCATGCTCTATGCTGGTATCGGAGAACGGTTTGGTGAAAGAACAAATACATTTTTGAAACACAAGTCACCGTTGTTAATGCAGTATGCATTTGGAGGACTACTCTCGGGCATGCTCATTTTTTATGGACGAAGTGGTTCACTTTCTGCAAGTTGGCCGTTTCTCCTTCTTATAATTGGAGTTATCTACGGAAATGAAACAATCAAACAGAGAGGGCAACGACTCGTATACAACCTAGTGATATTTTTTGTAGGACTTTTTGCGTACGCAACGCTCATTATTCCAGTACTCCTTGGAAAAATGGGGCCGGTTATCTTTGTGGGAAGTGGACTCTTGGCACTTTCTATCATGTATGTATTTTTTGGCATGATTGCATGGTTGATTCCAAATTTCGTTCAGTTACAAAAGCGAAATGTCGTATTTATCATCGGTATGATCTACCTTACCTTCAATGTCCTGTATTTCACAAATTTGATTCCACCAATTCCACTTTCTCTCAAACAGGTAGGTATCTATCACAGTGTTATGAAAGATGAGGGAGGAATGTACAACGTGACGTATGAAAAACCAGCCTGGTGGGAGTGGTATCGAGATTCAGATCGTATCTTTCACTATACGACTGGTGAAGATATTTATTGCTACGCGTCTGTCTTTGCCCCTTCGAGGTTGAATGTGAGTGTGTATCACCGGTGGGAGTATTTTGATGAGACTGAGAAAAGATGGAAAGAGCATGGTCGTCTTTCGTATGGCATTGTTGGTGGTAGAGATGATGGCTATCGTGGGTACACACAGATTAGTGGATACCACGAGGGGATGTGGCGATGTACCGTTGAAACAGAACGAGGGCAGGCTATCGGGAGAGAAACATTTGAAGTTCGATCGGGAGTTCGTGGTGAGCTCGTGACACAACGGCAATAATTTTGTATTGTGAAGCATATGGAGCAAGCAATACGCATCGCAATACAGAATGTTTTTTTAGAACTCGGCATACCTGAGGTGTCGTTCTCTGTGGAGCATCCAGGGGAAACAACGCACGGCGACTATGCAACTAATGTGGCGATGGTGTGCGCAAGGCAAGTAGGGAAGAATCCACGCGAGGTGGCAGAAGTATTCCGTGGAGCGCTTGAAGGTAAGATCTTCGAGGTAGAGACAATCGACATTGCAGGTCCAGGCTTTATCAATTTTCATCTCAGTCGCAATTTTTTCTCAAAAAAAATTGCGACCATCAATAGTGAGGGCGATGTTTTTGGTACAAATGAATCGCTTAAAGGCGAAGAAATTATTTTTGAATACACAAGCCCAAATCTCTTTAAGCCACTCCATATTGGAAATCTCGTGGGGAATATTGTGGGTGAGTCATTGTCACGACTTTTTGCATTTGGTGGAGCACATATCTATCGGGTGAATTACCCCTCAGATATTGGACTTACTGTCGCAAAGGGGGTGTGGGGACTTTTGGAGACGAAGGGAGATGCAAACGATATTACCGCAATTGGAGTGGCGTACCGTGTAGGGAATGATGCATATGAGGATGGCACAGGTAAAGAAGCCATTGAGGAAATAAATCGCGCGCTCTACAGTGGGGTTGATGAACACTTGAATCTCCTCCGTGCACAAGGGATTGCGACCTCACGCGCACGACTTGGAGAACTCTGCCATATGCTTGGTACTACATTTGATACAGAAATCTTTGAGAGTGAGGTGAGTGAAAAAGGGACGAACATAGTGCGCGCGCGTATAGGTGATGTGTTTGAGGAGAGCGACGGCGCGGTCATTTTTCGAGGAGAGCGATTTGGACTCCATACGCGAGTTTTTCTGAACTCGCAGGGGCTTCCGACGTATGAGGCAAAGGATGTTGGAAATTTTGCGCTTAAGATTGAAAAGTACCCACAATGGACACAGTCATTTGTGGTCACTGGAGGAGAGCAACGAGAGTACTTTAAGGTGCTCATGGTAGCGCTCAAAGAGGTATTTCCTGACGCAAAATCAAAAATCCTGGCTCACATACCTACCGGTTTTCTCACCCTTACGACAGGAAAAATGTCATCTCGAAAAGGGAATGTGCTCACCGGAGAATCATTACTCGCAGAGGTGCAGGAAGAAGCTCGATTGCGTGCTGAGACGAGTAGGGCAGAGGATATAGACACGCTTACGGAAATGGTTGCGGTGGGTGCACTCAAATACCAGATTTTGAGACAATCCGTTGGTTCAGATATGGTGTTTGATAAGGCACGTGCACTTTCTCTCGAAGGGGACTCTGGCCCATACCTGCAGTACACCTATGCACGAGTCTCCTCAATCCTCGAAAAAGCGCGCGGGTTGTCACTCTCTGCGAGTACAAATACTATCCCGGAAACGGTGTATGCAATTGAGAAGGTGCTGTACCGCTTCCCAGAAGAAGTGTGTATGGCTCAAAAAGAACGATCGCCACACCACCTTGTTGTGTACCTCACCGCGCTCGCAAGTTCTTTTAACGCCTTCTATGCACATGAGCAAATCGTGACTACGACAGACCCGCATGCACCATACAAGCTCGCCATCGCACAAGCAACAAAGCAAGTACTCAACAACGGCCTCTCCCTCCTCGGCATCGAAGCACCTGAGAAAATGTGACCGAAAAATAACAAGCGGAGCTTGTATATTTTTCGAGTCCGTCA
>CAZDUC010000032.1:2126-10123 GCA_964508585.1 uncultured Candidatus Saccharibacteria bacterium | reverse complement strand
TCACTCATTGTCCCCGAATCTATCGATACCACGTTTCTCTCTGACCTTCGAAACCTTATTGAGGACCAAGTACACACCTCAGGACGACATTTCATCATCATTGCCGGTGGCGGACGGACTGCACGTCGCTACCAAGACGCTGCTGGAGCAGTCTCAGAGCTTGATCCGGAAGACCTCGACTGGATGGGTATCCACGCCACTCGCCTCAATGGGCACCTGCTCCGCACTATTTTTCGTGACATCGCACATCCGGTCATGATTACCAACCCAGATGAAATCATGGACGTGCCAAAAAAGACCCCACTCATTATTGCCGCGGGGTACCGACCTGGTGCGAGTACTGACTTACGTGCGGTGCAAATCGCTATCAATCTCGGCGCTACCAAGGTCATCAACCTTTCAAACATTGACTACGTATACACTGCAGATCCTCGGATAGATCCAGACGCACAAAAAATCGAGCACACCACTTGGCACGAATTTATGAAACTCATCCCCACCGAGTGGAACCCCGGGCTCTCTTCCCCGTTTGACCCCGTCGCTGCACGTGTCGCAGAGTCACACAATCTCGAGGTGACTATCATCAATGGCACCAAAATCTCCGAGCTTGAAAACTACCTTGCAGGGAAAACGTTTATGGGGACACGGATTCATCCGTAGTACCCGCTTCTCTTGCCCTACTCTCCCATTTTACTCATGCGCGCCTCTCTGAGAATTTTCCTTATGGTATTTCCTTGTGGTATCACGTTTTCATGTTTCGCGAACGCAGTGTACGCTCGCCCGAGGTATGTTTGCATAGTTTCACCTCTCACATGCGACACATTCATTGGTGGTTTTGCAACCGTAGCCATGAGCTCTTTTATCACCTTCGTCGATTCTTTTGACGCTCCACCAAATCGAAGTACAGAAGTTTTTGCAGAATACTCATCAACTGTCATTCCTTTTACCTTATTCCATTCATTCCCAAAAATCTCTTTTTGGAAATGAGTTTCAAGCATTTTTGCTTTTACATCAACATACCTTTCGCTCCCAGTATTTAGTACTTCTTGTTGAGCTCCCGAAATTACTTCAGACTGAGAAGAACCCAAAATATCTGAGGTGCTGTCATACGGTCCTTCACCGTACTGATTTGGGATAAAGGCATCTGATTTCAAAATCTCGCCACCTCTCTGTATCTGACTGTCTGCATCACCAAAACGCGCTATTGCAGAATCAATCACCCCCTGCTGTGATTTAATTGAATCTTCTAATACATCAAGATCAATGGTATCGCCTGCGCGTATGAGGCTTATGTCGCCACTTTTAATACCAATGCCTTTTAGTTCTTCTGACGAGAGTCCGCGCAGAATGTTTGCAATCGCGTTTTCTTGCGCCTTTCCTGCACCGAGGTTTTTTATTTCTGGAATCTGTTCCTTGAGGATACTGGAAAGCGTATCACCTGATTTGATGGTGTATGGAGGCGTCTCTTGGATTTCTGGGGTCTTTGAAACTGATTCTGCTACTGATGGAGTTGATGTGTCAGGTGTACTGGTAGCGGACACGTCTTTATTATCAATTGATAGCCCGCCTTCGACCGACACCCTATCCACACTACGATCCTTTACCAAGCTGTCGAGTTTTGTTCCCAGGTCCCACTCTCTCACCTTTTCGGCAAGCTCCCCACCTGCATAGGCACACGCACCTGCTTTAAATGCATTCCACGCTACCTTTTTAGTCTGCAGGCTTCTGCGTCGTTTTTGTATGCTCTGCTCTCTAAAGAAGAGCACCATACTGAGTCTCCTTTCAAGTTCACTTTTTTCTTCGACGTTGTATTGATCTGCTAGAATGATCTTTGCAAGAGCAAGTGTCTCATAGAGTGTTGCCATCTGAACTGCGTGTTCCTCTTTATTTCCATAGCTGATGCGATTCAATCGCTGCTTATCTTCGACGTATGATACCCGAGCTCTCATATGATTGAGTATCGTATTTTTTGCTTTCTCAAAATTTTGTGGGTTCATTGAATCCTCTTTCATATTCAACTCTTGATACTCATCAAGTAATTTTTGAAGTTTCTGCGTTACGCCCACCTCACGTTTCTCACCACCGATATTCATGGTCATTTCCGCACTCACGATATTGAGTGCTTCTTGTGACGTATCCCGTACACCCGAGCGAGCTCCCCTATCTCGCTCTCTGAGCTCAGCGGCGCTTCGATTCCAAGAACGTCCTCCAGCAATAACTGCACCAACCGCTGGTGCTGCAAATATCCCCAAAGCTCCCGCAAGTGCCGTACGCCCTACATACCCAAGTCCCATGTAGAACGATGCACTTTTAAGTGACGTACCAACTGTTTTCCACATATGTGGATCAGGGATACGTTTAATCTCCTCCACCGCTTCGGGTGATGTTTGCTGAAACTGAAGCCCATACACTTTTCCATCTATCTCGACGAGTTTCTGTGCAATTTCGCTAGGGGAATACCCACTACCGCCCAACACCTGTGCGAGGGCTTTCTTTGATGCTTCATACGAATTGAGAATGCGTTGATACTCGTTGTATTTTTTTCGTGCTGGAGAGAGGTGCTCTTTGATAAATGACATAGCACGAGATTCTCTCTCGCTGTGTGTTCCAATACCATCCTCAAGCCATGATGCTGGTGTTTTTGCGAGCATGTGTGCCTGTCGATTGAGTGCATCTATTGCTGTTATATAGTCTTTCCTCTCGTCTCGAGGAGGTCTGTTGATATCGACAAAATCAGGAAAAAGTTCACCAGTTTCTTCATCTTCATGGACCTTTGGCCCATACAGTGCTACCCCATGAACAAGTTGTGTAAGCGTGGTGAGATGATCCTCACTCTCTTTGGTCCTACCGAGCTTTGCTTTAATTCCTTCCCATATCCCTTTCATGAACGGTGTGTCACGACTGCTCAATTCTCGAAGATTTTCAAAGACGAGCTTCTGTTGCGCCTGAGAGAGCATTTCATGCCCTTCAATACTTTCCCAGTTTTCCTTTGAGATTCCGTACTCTGCAAAACGTGGATCAAAAAATTCCTTACGAGGTGATTGCTTGGTTCTTTCATTTTTCTCACCTGCTGAGACTTTTTCTGTACCGAGAGTCGCCTCTTTCTTCACCTCAGAAACTGGGGCTTGTTCTCTTTTTGTGTGTGGATGAAAAGTACCGTACTGCTCAGCATTCACTCTATACCCATTCACTTCTATTTCAGGATCAATCGTATATTCTTGAGAAAGCTGGTGGTTAAAAACATACTCTGGTTTTTGCATATCAGGAGGTGGCTCGGGTGGTACATTCTGTGCCTCTTGAACGCCTTCGCCCCCTTCAATAGAATTATTTTGAGTCTCTTCCTCTTCCCTGAGTTCCTGTAAGCGTAATTCATGTGCTTCTTGTGCACGAGTGCGTAATAAGTCATCATCACCATCTTCAGTCAAATTCTTGTGTGTAGTATTTCCTCTTGGTGTAAAGCTCACAACGTCTGCATCAACAATATCTGTATTAGAAAACCTATTTTGTGGTTGATATGTGGCGTCAGGAGTTCTGTCTAACATTACATATTCCTTTGTATCTCTAGATGTATCGGCTGTCTTTATTACCGAAAAATCTTCCGTATCTTTTTTCGAGGATTCTGAAGACATTCTTAAATATTGACGGATAGATACTGCTTGTAGAAACTCGCAAATTTCAACAGTACTTGCATCAGCAAATAGCATGTCTCTATATTTGAGACGGATTGCATCACCTCTCTCTGTTTCACTACCTTTCTTTGTGACTATTACTGAAAAACCAAGTGTAGTAAGGGCTCTCTTAATTAGTGCGGGAGTATTCTGCCAATCAAACGTAGAGTTCTTTTTTAAAAGTTCCGCAATACTGCTGAGTAAATCCGGCGGGAGATCTGGATACTCAATACTAAGACCAACTTCATTCAACCGAGGAAATTCTCGTTTTTCTTTTTTAGCATCAGTAGATCTTCTTCTCTTATTTGGGGTACGATGGGCTTCCTGTTCTGAAGAAATTTTATGCACATTTCCTGCTGTAGATTCAGACGTCTGTCTCATAATAACAATTATGATACCATGTGTGTTCTGTATATTGATGTAGTGGTATGTGCAGAAAATCGCCGGAGGCCTTTGGCCTCCGGCGATTTTCTATATTTTTTTAAAAACAGATTCTATTTCTCTGTAGAGCTCATCACGTGTACCGTTGTTTGAAATTATGTAATTAGATTCTTTCAATGCTCCAAAAATATCTTGTTTTGTTGGATCGTGCGGATTAGATTCTTTTTGTTCTTGCAGGATCCATTCTTCATACGTCACGTTGTCTTTTGAGCTCTTTCTCGCATATGCTCTTTCGTACCTAATTTTGGAATCAGCATCAACACCAAGCACTATGCCACCAAGTTCTTTAATTCTCTCAACTTCAGCTTTCACACGGATAGACTCAATAACTGCGTCGCCTCCATGTGCTTTTGCGCGCAGATAGAGTGCTTCAATAATATATGCAGGTCCATACTGTGCCCTCAAATCATTCGCCACTTCAATCATTGAATTCCTATCAATGTTCATCTTGCGTCGCTCAATTTCTTCAGTGATGAATTCACTCGCGGAATAATGATTAAAATTTTTTCTTGTGGTGAGGTATTCAACAACTTCACCTTTTCCTGCACCAAATGAACCAGTGATGCCGATGATCATACTATTTTTTTTCTGGAGTTTTTTGCCACTTCGCGAGATACACAAGCATTGGACTTGCGAGGAATATCGAAGAGTACGTACCTGCTGCCATACCGACAATGAGGGTCAGCGAGAAATCTTTCGTTGACTCAGGACCCCAGACGAAGAGTGCGACGAGCATGACAATCACGGTGAGTGAGGTGTTGATAGAACGTGCCATGGTCTGCATGATACTTCGCCATACTACATCGCTAAAGAGCTCATGTCGTCGATGTTCCTCATTAAGACGAAGATTCTCTCTGATACGATCAAACACGACAATCGTATCGTTGATTGAAATACCGAGCGTTGTGAGAATCGCCACAATGAAGAACACGCCGACCTCTGCCCCTCGCGCGTACCCAAGGTACGCAAAGAGTCCTGTTGGGATAAGTACGTCATGAAGGAGTGTCACGATAGCGACCACGCCGTATTTCCACGATGCGACCGGTTCTGATACATGCCGAAATGCAAACGCAATGAAGGTGATGATCGCGAGTGACACGAGTGCGATTGCCCACCATGATTTCTCAACAATCTCTGCGCCAATAGAAGGACCAACTGAGTTAAACTGCACCTCAGTCACCGCACCAAAGGTGCCAAGGGCTTCCATAAGTTTCGCTTTCTCTTCGTTTGAAAGTTCACGCTGACGCAAGATGAGATCACGCTCATTTGATGGCTGTACACGAATCTCTCCATACTGGAGCTCTTTCACTTTTTCATTCACTGCCTCTACCTCAGGTCGTTCCTCATAGGATACCTGGAGCATTGAGCCTCCCGCGACATCAATACCTGGACGAAGTCCCCACACAGACACTGCGATGATTGAGACTACTGCAAAAAAAACAGGAAGAATGAAGAGAAGGTGCTGGTTATTTTTTAGATTCATATGCTAGTGTGAAATACCTGAGCTCATAAGGAATTTACCCAATCTACTTTCCGCCGAAATAGGGAGTGCCAAGAGAAGAGTGCGAGAGATGGTAATCGCTGAAAACATTGATACCAACACACCAACACTGAACACGAGTGCAAACCCCTTAATGAGTGCGGTCCCAAACCAGAAGAGGATGATACCCACAATAATGTGCGCGATGTTTGAGTCTCGAATCGCAAGCCACGCGCGACTAAATCCTTCAGAAATCGCTTCGTGAATGTGCTTACCTGCTCTAAGCTCTTCCTTCATACGCTCTGCAATGAGAATGTTCGCGTCCACTGCAAGCCCGACCGAAAGAATGAATCCCGCAATACCCGCAGCGGTGAGAACAACAGGAATGAGTTTAAAGAGCGCGAGCATGATGACGATGTATACCACGAGTGCCAACACTGCAATCACTCCCGGGAGTCGATACCAAAGGATGAGGAATGCACAGAGTATGACGAACCCGATCACGCCAGCGTATACTCCAGCATGGAGTGCGCTTTCACCGAGTGATGAGCCAATGGTCTGTGTACTCACGAGCGCAATCGGCACAGGGAGTGCGCCAAAGTTGAGGTTGCGTACCAATTCTCGCGCTTCATCCGGAGTAAAGTCACCTGAAATAATCGCCTTTCCTCCACCAATCGCTTCGTTAATCACCGGTGAAGACATGAGGTTGCCATCAAGGAAAATAGCGAGTTGCGAGCCGACATTGTCCCGGGTGATAGTTTCAAAAAGTTCCGCTCCCTCGTCGTTAAAGGTGATACTCACTGTTGGTTCATTTGAAAGCCCGCCGCCATTTCCCTGACCAAAAATCAATTCAGCACGGGTGAGGTAACGGCCAGAGAGCCCAGTGTCAACATATGCAGATGCCATATCTGGCGTTTCTACAGAAGCACCGTCGACAGACGCTTCTTCTTTTGCGAGTTGTGCATTCATCGCAGCTTCATCAACAAGTCGAAATTCCAAGAGTGGTGTCTTCCCAATTTCTTTTACTGCCTGCTCAACGTCAGCAACGCCCGGGAGTTCAACGACAAGTCGTTCACTCTTTGTATTGGAAACCACACTACTTCGCTCCACCTGCACCACTGGTTCTGACACACCGAAGACGTTGATACGTCGTTCAATCACTTCACGAAGAACGTTCATGAGCTCAGGAACTTCTTCTGGCTTTAGTGAAGATACATCTGCTTCATACACGAGGTGACTTCCACCAGCGAGATCGAGTCCAAATTTAAATGGGTACCTAGAATCAGTGTTCACTGTGGTGCTGTACACAAAATACCCAAGCACCAGCGCACAACAGATGACTGCTACCGCACGAAATACCCGAATGATACTTTCGGTCGAACCTTGTTCTTTTTCCTCGTGGCTCATACGTATTACCTTCAAATAATCCTAATATGCCCGACATGATACCACAAATCACGCTCTCGTCGCACAATCCACCACATTTCGAAGGAGTATGGCAATAGTGATAGGTCCAATACCCCCAGGGACAGGCGTAAAGAGGCTTGCCTTCTCTCCACAGAGAGGGTCTGCATCGCCACGGAGGACACCACCGTCTTCGGAAGTCCCCGCGTCAAGGATGACGACACCCTCCCGTACCATCTCAGGAGTAACGAGACCAGGAACACCCGCTCCACAAATGATTACATCTGCATTCTTTGTGTGCGTCGCAATATCTTTCGTCTCTTTGGTCACACTCATCACGTGCGCTCCTTCTTGACGGCACCACTTTGCAACTGGCACACCGACGAGGCGTCCACTACCAATCACCGTCACCTGCTTCTCTGCGACCACAAGATGAGCTGACTCAAGAATTTCTTTCACCGCACCGACAACCGGCGAGAGGAGTGTTGTGGTATGAGGATTGAGTGCATCAACATCCAATGACTCAGGAATGCTCCGGAGTACCATTTCGGTATCAATGGTCTCTCTGAGGGGTAACTGTACAATAACTCCATCAGAAAAAGATGAGGCTTCCTGTATTGCCAACAAAAAATCTTTCGTTGTGTGGGTATCATCAAGTTCAAAAATCTTTATATCGATACCAATTGCAGTCGCTTTTTTCTCCTTGAGCGCAAGGTATTTTTGTGTTTCAAAATTTGGGTTGCAGGTAATAATGGTGAGTACAGGCGCACGTCCCAATGCCTCAATACGTTTCCGTGAGTCATTGCCTATTTCTTCTGCGATGCGTCTCCCATCAATAATCATACGTGTCACTATAAGACGGAACATAGGAAATGTCACGTGTCACGCGGGGGGGGAAAAAATTTGGACAATGGGGGGGCCATTTTTTGGGCCCCCGGGGCAAAACAAAAATGGTAGTGCCAAATGATTTTTTATTGGTGGAAAAACCACATGAAAATCAATAG
>CAZDUC010000032.1:0-2116 GCA_964508585.1 uncultured Candidatus Saccharibacteria bacterium | reverse complement strand
AAAGATGAAATTTGTAATTTTTCCTGGTAAGGGGGGGGCAAAAAAACTTTCCCATTTTGGTCCCAATTTTTTTGCCCCCCGCGTGACACCACTACTTGGTAAGTCCAAATTCTTTTTTGAGAAGCGCAATCCCCTCTTCAATAGCAATCGTCGGTTGCCACCCGAGTGTGAGCTGTATGTAGCTTGAATCAGCGAGTGTGTGTTTTGGTTCAAGTCGAGGTGCGATATGTTCGATAGGACCACCAATGAGTCGCGCGATTTCATTCATCGAGATGTTTCGTCCTGCACCTACGTTGAATACCTCACCGTGCCCCACTCGCTCACTCACGCTCGCGCGCACAATTGCATCGACGGTATCATACACATGGGTGAAGTCTCGTGTCTGTTCACCGTCTCCGGTAATGGTCATCGGTACACCATCAACACGCTGTTTGAGGAATTTTCCAATCACGAGTGCGTAGGCACCGTTTGGGTCAAGGTGTGGCCCGTACACGTTAAAAAATCGAAGTGAGATGGTTTCAATGCCATGAATTTCATGCCACAGTTTCATCATAATTTCTCCATAATATTTATGGAGTCCATAGGGACTCTTTGGCTGTGGGGGGAGTGTTTCCTTGAGTGGCATGACCTCCTGATCACCATATGCGGAGCTTGATGCTGCATAGACAATTCTCTTTACTTTTGCGATACGCATTGCTTCAAGCACGGAAAGTGTGCCGTCAACATTTGCGTGTTGTGCTTCAAATGGGTGCTCAATCGAAAACTGCACTCGCGGAAGTGCCGCAAGGTGCACAACGACGTCTACTCCCTGCATGAGTGCGGTGAGTGGCTCAGTCTTACAAATATCAAGTTTATAAAACGCAACCATCTCAGGAAGTCGTTCTGCTTTTCCACCAGAGAGATTATCAACAATGATGACACGATGCCCATCACGAACAAGTCGTTCTGCAAGGTTAGTGCCGACAAATCCCGCCCCTCCCGTAATTAAGTATGTCTTTGGTGATTTTTCGCTCATAAAGTATGTGATCTGTTACCGTGTGTAGCGGTCGAGGCGGACAGGCCCGCCCCACCAGTGATAAGATACGTTTTCTGCATGTGTTGGTGATTATACGCATTTATAACCACGATACCCATTGTCTCGTTTCATATTCTATTGCCCAATACACATTCCACAAGGAAACAAGGTATCTGGCTATGTCCCCGTTCGCATAATGAGTGTATTTACGGTCTTCAGTGCAATTTCAATATCAAGTAACAGCGAGCGGTTTTTGAGGTAATACAAATCAAACGAAAGCTTGTCAATGGTTCGCGGTATGTCTACCCCTCCTCGAGGCACGTCAAAATTATTTATTTGTGCCCATCCAGAGAGTCCCGGTTTTGTAAGGTGACGCATGTTGTAGTAGGGGATGTTGCGCGCATACACCTCAACCAGTGTCGGTATTTCAGGACGAGGACCAATGAAGGAAAGGTCTCCTCGCAAAATATTGAAAAGTTGTGGCAATTCATCGAGACGTGTTTTTCGGAGCACACTTCCTACGCGCGTCACCCGGAGCGTGCTCTTCAGCGCATCGCTCGGGTGGTCTCGGCCTGTCATCGTCCGAAACTTCATAATACGAATAACTTTATTGAACCTCCCTACGCGCTCAGCACTGTAAAAAAATGCTCCACCATCATCATACACAATCGCGAGCATGATAAAGGGAAAAAGAATGAGCGAGGGAATGAGTAGTAAAAGTGCACCAGTAATATCAATACATCGCTTCAGTGCATCGTACGCGTAGTGGGGAGAACCAGTTGCCACATGCTCAAGAAGCCAGCTCTCCTCAATGAGTGATGGTGGTACACGGTGATGCAACTGCTCATACACCTTCGGTAAGTTTAAAAACTTGATGCCCGTATTCACAAACACGAGCGTATAGAAATCAGGGACCAATCGCTGTGCATACACATCGCGCATATCCGCAATCACAATATCGGTCGATCCAAGACGAACAAAGCGGAGGAGCGCGGAGCGGAATTCTTCAAAATCAGGAATGTCACTCTTACTGAGAAGAAACGCTTTCATATTTTTGAAAAACGGGTTCCGTGCAAATACCTGTGCAATCGCAAGTGCCTC
>CAZDUC010000031.1:0-10132 GCA_964508585.1 uncultured Candidatus Saccharibacteria bacterium | reverse complement strand
TCAAACGTTGCTGACCTCACCCTCATTATTGCACTCATTGTCTTTATTGCTCGACGTCCACTCAAGGTCGAGAGTAAAATTCTTAAAAATCATGCACTCTACCCTTTCCTTCTCCTCCTCCCCATTATTCTCGGATTTGATGGCTACCTCTCGAGACCAGAGGGTGGCGCACTCATTGTCGCAGGTATTGTCTTTTACTACCTCACACTCAGGCATGCGAGTGGTAGTACGCCAGTACCGGTTGAAAAGAAAGCTGATCGATTTAAAGATTCGCTGTATATTCTCCTTGGCGTAGCACTTCTCCTTATTGGCTCACACTTCACCGTCTCTTCCGCATCAAACATCGCACTCATGTCAGGTATTAGTCCAGTACTCATTGGTATGCTCATTGTGGGGCTTGGCACAACTATGCCAGAGTTTTTCTTTTCACTTGAGGCAGTACGACACAACCACGATGCGCTTGCTATTGGCGACATTCTTGGCACAGTCCTTGCAGACGCAACTATTGTCATTGGTATCCTCGCACTCCTCGCACCTTTTGCATTCCCTACCACCATTATCTACGTTGCCGGCGTCTTCATGGTTTCTGCCGCATTCATCCTCTTTAGTTTTATGCGTTCAGGAAAAGTGATTACCGGCAAAGAAGCGTTTGTGCTACTCGTATTTTGGCTCACCTTCATCCTCATTGAGTGTATTATTACCCTGTAAGGGGTTGTTCAATAATTAATACAACACCTGTTACAACACGTAACATACCGAATGCGATATTTTAAACTGCTGATTTTTTAGAAAGTATATATGCACAGGAAGGAGTGACCTATTGGGCACTTTTTCTTTTTTTCACATACACGAGAAGGAGGAGTAAGGCAAGGAATATCATGATAGCGATGACCGTATGTAACCACTGGTGCTGTGCGGGGAGCTTCACGGAGATGCTATTTCCTGATTGATCGTAGGCGATGATGACAATGTCTGAGGTACGTTCTTGATCACGAAGTACGTATACACCATCAGTGATATCTGTTGAAAATTGATTTTCAACAATTTCGTATCGTGAGATACCAGAAATATCATCAGTCGCATGAACGCTTAAAAAGTATGCCCCTCCAAACGCTTCAGGATCTTGAGAAATTTGCACCGTATCAATAACTGGAGGTGTGGTGTCGAATGATGAGGCATTGATCTGATGTGGCTCGCTCTGTGCAAGCGATATTGTGAGTGATCGCGACGAGATGCCGTCTGGCGTTCCGTTTCCATCTGCTTGATACGCAGAACCACCAAGCCACGAGATGGTCAATTGCTCTGCTGTTTTGGAAAAAATGCGCATGCGAAACAAGAGCCCTTCAGATGAAAATCCTTCTCTAGAACCACCGACAAATCGTATTCCTGCATCTTCCTTGGAAAATGTCGGGACAGTAGGCCAGAGGGTGAATACCGAGCTACCGGTTTCGATGAGCACTGCGGTCACCTGTGGTACTCCTGGTCCGAGAAGTCCGATGACACCCTCAATCGCATTAATTGCTGTCCCCTCTGGATCAATACGTGCTTCAACGACGGTGACTGTCTCAGATTGCGTATGGCTCGGCGTAACCACAAATGACACCTGTGACGCAGATGCGTGGTGTGAGATACTCAAAAAAGCAATTGTAGAAAGTATCACGCCAATGAATGTACCTTGCTTAGAAATCATAGTATTTGTTTATATACCACTGGTTTTTTACCCCACTGTGTAAGTAAAATGGAAAAATCGACAACGTTCACTTTTCCGTCACGGTTTATATCGGTGCAAGAATTCTGGAATGGAGGTAAACGATTAAATGAAATGAGTAGAATTGAAAAATCGATGAGGTTTACAACACTATCCCTATTCATATCGCCCCCTACGCAAGCTCTGACTTTTCCTCCTCCACCACCCCCTCCCCCACCTCCCCCGGATTGTCTGACTGCGGTGAATGATTGACGTGCGTATGATGTATCTGAACCAAACGAAACTTGAAGATGAAACCAGTAGTTGCCGACGACAGAGACGGTTGCTGGTAATGTTGTATCCCAATTCTCGCTAGGTTGAATGAGTTTTGCTGCTGATGAGGTAAACACATCGTCTCCTCCACCACAGAGATTTACGTCTGAGTTTGTGACACACCACGTATACTGGTATTCATATGCCGTTGTGCCTTCGTTCGTAATACGAGCGAGTGAGGTGATTGTTGGAGTAGTGAGATCACTCATGCTTGAAATGAGTACCTGTGCAGGAGCACCAGGTGTTGCGGTGACCATTGCTGAGGGTGCACCTTCACCAATTACGTTTACTGCAGATACCCTAAAATCATACGAGGTGTCATTGGTTAAGTGAATCACTTCAGCAACCGTCGTCGATGACACACTATCAGGAGAGACAACCCACGAGCCACCCGACGACAAACGGTATTCGACAATGTAGTCGATAATTTCTGATCCACCATTCGAGTACGGCGTTGACCACGAGAGGTCGACACCGCTGTCATTAATAGACACAGCCAGATTGAGTGGTGTAAGTGGCACAAAAAGTCCTGTGGTGACGGTAGCGAGAATATTCGCTGCGTATGATGATGTGCTCTGATAGGTAAGATACGTAATGCAGACAAGAATAAAAGCAAGTGGGAGAATGGTGAATCTTGTAGCCATGAGGGATTACTCTGCGATACCTTTCTTTCGTACTGAAATATTGAGTGAAAAGAATTTCACAAAAGCGAAGCCAGCGACGACAAGGAGCGTAATTCCAAGGCCAATCCATGACCATGGTGCATAGGTGGTGAAGAATGCTGAAATACGGTAGGTAATTGCTTCCCAGATATTTGCATGAACTACGGTAAAGTAGAGTTTTGTTGCCACCGCAACACCGACTGATGTTCCGGTCTCGCCTGACGGCACTGGTCCACTTTCAAGAAATGAGAAGTACTCACCTGGATCAGTTTTTACTGGAACAACCATCGTGACTTGCACTTGCTGACTACCACCTGGCTCAATGGTGAATGTGTTTGGCGTAAAGGTAAACCACGATTTCTGTGGACGTAATTGAGGGTTGTCTTGGTGGTAAGCGACATTCATGCCATACGTAGTCGTTTCGTCGCCAGTGTTGAACACTCGAAGATCAGGGAGTGTGTATATTCCGCCGGGTTTTATATCTTCCGTTACACGAATTTCGCCAGCGCCCATGCCGACACCAACCTTGCCAAGTACCTGTTCAGAAGTAATAAAGAAGAGAACGAGAAGCAGTATGCCGATGAAAAAAGTTCTCGCACGTAAATTTGTGAATGTCATAATGCTAGGTATACCATATTTTCTCAATACGAGTAAGAAGTTATGGGGTTGTAACCTGTATGGTTATGGTGAGTGCTTTTTGGACAAAATCAGTAGAAACCGTAGGGGTAGTAAACCTGAAATCTACAGGTCCAGTGGTGAGCGAAGCGAAGGTCGATGAGGCAGTAAGGTAGACATCAGTTGCTTGGAAGGTCTTAAACGTTGCTCCGGTCGAGGTTGATACCTCAAGCATAAAGATATCAGAGCCCGCACTTGTGCCAAGTGTCCATGAGGTACCGTTTGTTGCATTACTTGATTTCACGTTTAACATGGCGTTTGAACCATCGTTTGAAACAATCTGAGTTTGTCCCGTGCCAACCGTACTCGTTGCTGTATTGAGTGCAACAGAGCCAAATGCAATCGTTCCGTCAGAAACAGAGACGGCTAGATTGGTCGCGGTGACGGTTGCGGTGACCGTGTCTGTATCTTGTGCAGAAACACGATACGCCCAAAAGGTGAGTGCAATAATAGTAATGAGAGAGACGACAACCATGAGCAGCTCTGACTTCTTCTGATATGGTTGCGAAAATATAGTGTGTAAATAATGCATATGTAATTTAATGTATTCATAAGTATAGCAATACTACACTGAGTGTCGTTATGTATTTATCAACAGTCAATGTGTCTTCCAAATAATGACAACGTCTTTCGTCTAATACCATCCGCAGTTAACCAAACAATAATATTGAACGCAGAGAGTCACTACTATTTTTAAAAGCCGGGGCTAGGTCTGGGTTTAAAAACACTGTAACTCATCACTCTGTACTCGGAGGTAGTTAATTGGGGATGGCATACGTGTTTACCTTGAAACAATTGCAACACTTACCGTATATGTAACAGGTGTACATATACGGTAAGTGTTCCAACAGAACAACTGTATGGATAGTGTGTTTTACGGATGAGGTAGTTCACTACGGCGCGACTGCCTGGACGGTAATGGTAATCGACTTTTCAGCAAAATCAGTCGTGCCGGTTGGTACTCGTAGACGAAAATCAAAATCAACAGCGCCACTCGGAAGTACGGCATTACTCGCTGAGACGTACGTAGAGCTATCTGGCATACTTTTCCATACACTTCCGGTTGTTGTTGAAAATTCATGCGTGTATTGATCGTTTGAAGCGGTTCCTGCGAGTAGCCAGCTTGTTCCTCCAATTGCGTTACTTGAGCGGATGTTTAATTTCTCTGAAAGACTGCCATCGTTTTGCACTGTTTGCGTATCGCCACCCACGGTCGAGCTTGCAGTATTTAAATCGACGAAACCGTATGCAATTGATCCGTCACTCGTGATCGATATAGAGTACACCGGCACTGGCTCTGGTTCCACCCAACTAAAACTCACCATCGCAAAGTCCCATACCGCCACCGGATCCGTCGTCGTCCCCACTGCCGTCGTGGTTACCAGAGAGAGGTTCATTTTGTTATTGACGGTATCGACATGATCTTCAGGGTTTGTTAGGTACCCTGCCATACCTCCCGAAATGACACCGGTTGCAACGAGTGGGTCTGTGTATGCAAGAGAAGTGGTGAGTGACGCTCCCACGAGACTCTTTCCCCCTATGGTATTGGTGAAGCCTGCATAATCCTTGAGCCCAAGACGCACCGTCCCCCCTGCCCCACTCATCGCACGTCCTGCCCAGTAGATACCAGAGACTGCTGCATTTGCGGGAACCGCAACAGAAAATTCAACATTTGCTGCTCCCGCTTCGTCGAGCGCAGCATCACCGTCATTGTCAAAGGCATAGAAGGGGTATGCGAAGTTCGTGGATTCATCCTCTGACTGAATAGTCCACGCGTCACGATTCCCTCCAGTGATGTCAATATTCCGTGTCCCCGTACAGTCATTTGCACCAAAGCTATCATTGCTCCGCATACCCGTACTGGTTGCACGTTTTTCAATGAGCCACTGGTTGTCTCCGGGAGCGGTACCGTACCCTGCGACGTAGAGGTACCCTCCTTCGAGTACGACCGCAAGTGGTTGATCATCACCACCGTCTTCGGAGAGTGCGGTACCGTTACCGGAGAATGTTGTTGAAGCACCGGTCGTGATATCGCGCGCATCAACACGCCATGCACCTGCACCAACATTCCCAACCGCGTAGAGTGTGGTGTCATCGAGTGCGAGTGCGGTTATCCAGTCGACTCCCGTACTTGGGTTATGTTGCACAATACCATCGGTATCGAATGCGGTGACGAGTGCACCCGTTGCGATGTCACGTTTCTCAATGCGCCACTGGTTATTGGTGGTTGATGAGTCGTACCCCGCAAGGAAGATATATGCGTCATTGAGGGCAAGTGCACGAATCGCATCGATACCAGAGGAGGGGTTCGTCTGTACCACCCCATCGGTATCGAATGCACCTGCGGCGCATTCTCCTCCACCAGCACAGAGTGCGCCCGTGGTCTTGTTTCGCTTCTCAAGTCGCCACTGTATGTTCCCCGCAAGGTTATCGAACCCTCCAATGTACAGATAGTCTGCATCAACCTTGATTGCCTGTGGTCGTTCATCACCCCCGGCTGCGAGTACCTGCGTCGAACTTCCATTTGTTCCGAATGCATTCACGATTGCACCGGTGGTGATATCGTACTTATGGATACGCCAGAGGCCCACATCATCATCTTCAAAACCGGCGACATAGAGGTAATCGGCATCCGTTGCAATCGCGGTGATTTGATCAAGGTCAGCGCCGGGATTGAATTGAATGATGCCATCGGTATCAAATCCGGTGATAAGAGTGCCATCGGTACTGTCACGTTTTTCAATACGCCACTGACCAGCGGTAATACCATTAATGGAGTCTGCACCCGCAACGAACACTGCCCCGGAAGAGGTGGCAATGGCAAGTATTTGATCTGCGAGTGCTGAAGGATCACTCGTGGTTGCCCCACTCACTCCAAACGCAGAGACGAGTGCTCCATCAGAGAGGTTGCGCTTCTCTATGCGCCACCGGTTGTCGATTCCAACGCTATCGTATCCGGCGGCGTACATATACGTACCATCCGAGGTGAGCGCTTGAATACGGTCTGCTCCTGGTGCAGAGGGGTTTGAGGCAATGCGTCCTGCAGTCGTTGTTCCAAATGAGAGTTCACAGGCATTCCCATCGGTGTTGGTGGTGCCGAGCATGAGGTAGATGGAGTCAATACGGATGTTCGTGGTCGAATTTGAGAGTGCATAGACACCCACCCATATCTCGTCAGAGCCATTGATGTAGTCATCGATGACAATGTTGTTAATGGCGAAGTTATTAAAAAATCCGTTGGTAGAACAGTCGAGCGGTTGCGAGATGTCTTCCCATGTACCATTATTAAAGTTACGAATTTTGAAACGGTATTGGAGATCAGCCGTTGCGAGCGAACAGAGTGTCTCTGCATTCACGAGAATCGTATTCATCCCCGTGTACGTCTTCACGTTTTTGAAGGTGAGGTAAAAGTTGGTACTGGTACCTACGGTACCGGGCACGTCAAGGTAGAGTGCGTCACCCGTTGAAACGACCTGTTGGGCATTGGTAATGTTCCCGACAGAGAATGTGTTGCCATAGTGTCCAGCAGGTGTTCCACCACTTATCTGTGTGAAATCACCTGCATGGTATACCGGATCCACGATGGCATACACGCGAAGGAAATCAATGGCAATTTGTGATGCACTATTCGTGCTCGAGAAGTAGCGAATCTTGATTTCATCCGCACCATTGAGGAAGTTGGTGAGTGGTGTATTGATGGGAGTACCCCCCGTTGTTCCTGTTGACCAATACCCATTGTATATATGCCACTGAAATGCAACCGCAGAGGTGTGGGTGAGTGCGACGGGTACCCGTGAGGCATTTTTTGTATTGAGTGTACGCCACCCACCTCCCGTACATTCACTGTCTGCGATTGCATCTACGTCGGTGGATGACGTCCAGTCACAGATCTGCACCTCTGTTGCAAGTGCCGTGACGTCAAGATCGAACTCTGTCTGAATGATGAGCTTGTTTGCTCCGTTGAGCTTTACTCCACCAAAGGTGAGGTTCATATTGAGTCCACTTGCACCAGCGCCTGCGACCACCCAGTGGAAGTTATCGTCAGCGAGTGTCCCCTTCCATGAGCCGGTATTTACTCCTTCAGCTGCACCGACTGCCGCGGAGTTAATGGTGGTTGATGCACCGGTAATGATGGTGCCAAGGGTGGGGGTGAATTGGTAATGTGCGAGGGCTTTTTTTGTTGTGACGACGTTTCCAACTTTTTCAGGAACAAGCTGAAGTTGGGTCACCATGTATCCGATACATAAGATACCACCGAGTATTAGTGCACCACTCGTTCGTATGTTTCGTATACAGAAAAATGCTTTTTCTCTCATACAGACGGACGAGAAGCTTTATGAAACTCAAGTTCATTGCTCGTAGAATCAAAGGATGCTTCCCATGCGGTATCTGCATCATCAATAAACGGAAGTACGAATGTCTTATGTTCCGGATTTTCGAACGGTACTCCAAAGAGAGACTTGGTATCAACGGTGTAGCCAAAGAGTGTTTCTTGATTTTGATCAAACCAAAATATTGTTCGTTTTTTAATACCTATCGGTGCGTGTGCATCAACAGCACCGCCTGCATTGAGTCTGTTCCATGCAACTTTTCCTGAGTGATTATCGGTAATTGCATACCAGAACTCCAGCATACCTCCGCGTTCGAGTACGACTGCACGGATGTTTTCTGAGGTTACGTCCTTTTTAATCGAACTCACCTCGAAATTTGGCTCATTATCATTTGGACCCACTGGTATAAGTACCTCTTCTATAGGTGATTCGCCGTAGGCAACTTCCACATACATAGAGTCAAAGATAATCTTAATGTGATCGTCTTCGGAGACGGTGTATCGAACCGCTATTTGAAGCGATGAGAGGGATTCTATCTCTAGATACGAGAGGTCGAACTGAACATCCTGTGCGTCAGAAAATTGAACGTGCCCTACGGTGTTCCAGGTGCTTCCATCAATTGAGTATTCGACTTCAAATGATGGGTGGTCGGTATTGAGGGATGAAGCAAGTGCTGTTGAACTCGAAGCTACATCAGTGACGATCGTTTCAGATTCTACTACCTGCGATGCGTCGCTTGAAACACTGCTCGTGCCAATCGCTTCTAATTGCGCATACATCAAAGGGAAAGTCTCGTACAGTGAGACTTGTTCAAACCCTTCAGTGTCCGATGGTTGTTGCGTGGGCTGAGTAGGTGCATTGAGTTCTTGTCCTTCTGTATCTTGATTTTCCACAGGGGTGAGAGGTACATCTGTGTCTGTATCATTTTCGGGGGCGATTGCGGGCTGAACTGGTGTGGGTGCTGGTGTTTCAGTGAAATCGTCTGTTGGTTCAATAGGTGTAGTATCAAGCACTGATTCAAGGATGTACTCAGAAGGATTCGTTACGGTATTCTCTACCTGGTCACTCGTTACTTCAGGTGTGGGTGGAAGAGCTACCTCTTCCTGTGACCTATCGAGGAGTGACCATGAAAGATGAAGGGTGATACTCGTAGGGGAGGTACCTTCAGGAATTGTTCCCGAAAAATCAGTCCAGATATTTTCGTATTGGATTCGTTTCTTCATGCCATCCCCATCAACCACCTCTGTCCCCTGCTCTCGGTAATTATCTGAGCGAAAAATAGCGACATCAGCTTCGGCTGTTAGAACAAACACTGCACAGACTGCCACACTCAGGATAATGAGAAACCACAGAATATACCCATTCCTATACCTCCAAAGAGCGCTACGTGTATTGAGCGAGTGGTATCCCATGACACATTCATTGTACCAAATAGAATGAGCAAAATATGACCCTATACACTGAGAGGTGATGCACATGCGAGGTGTCTTGTTTTGGAACGCAACAGTACTGTGTAACCATAGTGACATAAATAGTTACTCCAAACGGTATATACTTACTACATGCGAAAGAAACAGAAACATATGATTATCGGCATCGTGTTGACAACGAGTCTCGTTGTGAGTGCTCTTTTGGCTTTGATGTGGTATATGTTACACATACCTACACACAACACTGATTCAGAGACGACATCACAATCTGAGGAAGGATCTATTTCGGTGTCAGGTTTTATTCCCACATCTGGTACGGGAACTACAAGCATTGACACTTCTCTCAATCTCGAAAATCAGATCCCAGTCGTATCAATAGATGCAACGTACATCACCATCGTGCAAGGTTGTGATTTCAATTTTAGTGGTGAATGTATCCGAGTACGTTCTGGGGCTGGATTGGATTTTCCTGTGGTGGCAAAATTGCGAAATGATATTGTACTCAAAATTGACCCAAAGGGACAAATTGAAAAAGACGGGCATCTCTGGCACAAAATAGTCTTTGATGAATTCCTGCAGTATCCAGAACGTGTGACAACTGACTGGTACGTCGCAAACGATTTTACTGAGACATTTACTGATATGGGCATACAGACGAGCGATGACGTTTCTGCATCAACCGACGTGACTACAAAACGAATCGTTGTCGATAGATCCGAACAATCGCTCATTGCCTATGAGGGGGAGACTGTTGTTATGTCGTATGCGATTTCAACTGGACTTATGCTCACTCCGACTCCACGGGGTACGTTTTCAATTTTTCGTAAAACACCAACTCGCTACATGCAAGGGCCACTTAAAAATGTTTCCAGTCAGTACTATGATCTCCCGGGGGTGCCCTGGAATTTGTACTTTACTGTTGACGGCGCAGTCATCCATGGTGCATATTGGCACAATAGCTTTGGGCATCCATATTCTCACGGATGTGTAAATGTTCGTCCTGAAGAGGCGCGC
>CAZDUC010000030.1:0-10440 GCA_964508585.1 uncultured Candidatus Saccharibacteria bacterium | reverse complement strand
AATACGATATAGTTTTTAATGTCCTCTTCCCGTGCGTAGCTCAGTTGGTAGAGCGATTGTCTTATACACAGTTGGTCCCAGGTTCGAGTCCTGGCGCACGGACAGATTTATTTTTTATCAAAGTTGTTTTTGATGTATTTCAGACCTTGAAGCACATATTCTGAAATATCCCTATCATCAACAATAATATTACAGGTCCCGTGACCAAATCCTCGATAGGTAATTTTTTTACTATCCGACTTTTTAATGTGTGGTTTTTGAAAATGATTTTTATTAAGACCTGTTATTGTTTCCCAAAACCGAGTTTCTGTCTCAATATCCATATCTGCATATAAATGTAATCGCACTTTAATTTTTTGTTGTGGCACTCCAATATTCCTAAGCCACTCCAAATAAAAAACAATCATCTGGGGATCAGTGTTCGAAAGCGAAATACTGTATTGTTTAGTCTTACCCCCTTCACCCCAATACAAGAATAGACCCGCAAGAAATATCTCGCGTTTATTCATTTTCTTAATCTCTCTAACGACTTGTATATATACTTTTTCGAGTCTTTCTTCTCTTTTTCTTTGCATGGTATTTCTGAACTTTTCAATGCGTGCAGGAGATTTCGCACGAAGTTCATTAATACTTTCTCTGGAAAGCGGAAATTCTCGAAGCCAACAACTCAACGTGCTTTTACTGACTGGCACCTTTTCCCTAATTGCATTATAACTCAGACCTTGCAACCTGAGATTAATTGCTTTCTCCCTTTCTTTATACAATGCCATACTATTCTAAAAGGTTCAGTTAAAAACTGATTCTCGTTGGTTCGATTATACCACATACTAACGACGAATAACTTCTACGAACTGTTTATGCATATCTCAAAGCTTAAACATTCATTGCAAAAAAAAGAAATACACTCACGCAATATATTCTTATTCAATTTTTCTCTCAACGGGCACAATGAAGTGCGCTATACTACATGTATATGCAAAAGATTCTCATGTTCTTTCGTGCACACTGGATTCGAATTTCTCTCGGCTTTTTTATTCTCCTTATCGCTGGTATCGCATTCTACCGAGACAAGAATGCCGTCCCAGAGTGGATTACCACAAAGGTTGAGCGTGGTACGGTGAGCAACACCATATCAGTCTCTGGCACCATGAACGCGGTAGAGAGTGCTGAACTTGCGTTTCCTGTCAGTGGTATTCTTGAAACGATTGACGTTACTGAGGGCACAGAGGTAGTGAAAGGCACCACACTCGCGACACTCAAACATCGTGAGCTGATTGCAGAATATGAAGACGCGACCGCATCACTCCTTATCGCGCAAGCTGATCAGCAAGAAATGATTGCAGGTCTTCGACCAGAAGAGGTCACCATCGCAAACACAAGAGTCGCAATTGCAACTGAAGATCTCGCGCGCGCAAAACGCGTGTACGATGAAAAAGTGGTCAATACATATCGTACCCTTCTCTCCACAGACCTTGTCGCCCAACCAACAAACAAAAATAGTGACGCAGTACCCCCAACGATCACCGGGACGTACCAATGCGCTGAGGGAATGTACACGTTGGATGTTTTTCGCTCTAATGCAAATTCTGGCTACTCATATCGTCTCAGTGGCATAGAGAATGGTACATACACGGCATACACCGAAACGTCTGGACCTCTCGGTGACTGTGGTCTCTTTATACAATTTGATGCCAATGCTTCTTATGGAAATTCGACATGGACAATCACCATTCCAAACACTGAAAGTGCTTCATATGTCACAAATCAAAATGCATACGCGCTCGCACAAGTAGAACGAGATAACGCGGTAGAGAGTGCAAAACAAGATCTACTTCTCGCCCAAAAAACACAGACACTTGATACTGCAAATCCTCGCATAGAAGAACTTGCTCGTGGTGAGGCACGGGTGATGCAAGCGAAAGCGCGAGCAGAAAAAGTGCGCGCGCAGATTGCCGAACACATCCTCACCGCACCCTTCGATGGCACTATAACTAATATTGCACCAGTACCTGGTGAGACAGTCGGACCAGAACCCGTTGTCACCATGATCTCAAAAGCAGTCTTTGAACTCACCGCGCTCATTCCTGAAATAGATGTCACAAAAGTCCAGGCGGGACAGCGTGCGCGCGTCGTCTTCGACGCGCGCACGAGTGAGACACTCGATGCGCACATTACATTCATCTCTCCACTCGCGCGCGAGATAGGTGGTGTCTCCTACTTTGAGACAACACTCATCCTTGATACAAATACCACCTGGCTCCAAAGTGGACTCAATGCTGATATCGATATCATTATTGACACCCACGAAAACGTCACTCGGGTTGGCAAACGATTTATCATTCGTGAGAGTGACGCCTCTTTTGTACTCGTACCGAATGGAAGAGAGACGTCTCGCGTTCCTGTCACGGTACTCTTTGAGGGAAATGACGGGTACGTCGAAGTGAGCGGTGTAACTGAAGGCGACACTATTGTCGCGCCATAAATCGTCTATGCGCAGTCTTCGTATCGGATTACTTCTTGGTTTCAGGCAAATTCAACGTGCGAGTACGTGGACGACACTTCTTATCATCTTTGTGATGATGTTCACATTCCTCAATCTCATCGCCGTCTCGGGAGTTCTTGTGGGCCTCATTGTGGGAGCAGAGCGTGCAGTGAGAGAGAGTGCTATCGGCGACCTCATTATCTCCCCACGCGATGAGGAGGACGCAATTATCGAAACACCCACCATCGTGCGGGAGCTTGGCTCATATCCCGAAGTCTCCACGTACTCTGTGAGGTATCAAGGCGCTGGCGAACTTGAAGCAAACTATAAGACACGAAGAGATTTGAGTGAGGATGCCGACATTGCAAATGTAAGAGTCACGGGTATCGACGTCGAACAAGAAGAAGCAATGACGAATCTCAGTGGAACCATTGTAGAAGGAGAGTACCTTAATCCAGATGAAGAAGGAAAAATTCTCATCGGTGCCTACTATGTCTCACAATACGCAGCACAGTATGGAGATATTTTTGAGAGCGTTGAAGATGTACACCCCGGAGACACCGTCCGTCTCACCGTTGGTGATCTTTCAAAAGAGTTTGAGGTACAGGGTATCATTAAATCAAAAGTGGATGAGATAAGTCTCAACACGTACATTCCTGAACGTGAGTTCCGTCGTCTCTTTGGACGACTTGATAAAAACGCGGATCAAATAGTCGTGCGCACCATACGACCATCCGACAATACGATTGTGAAAGAACTTCTTGTCACCAATGGTGTTGACCGGTACGCAAAAATACAAACCTTTGAGGAAGGATTGCCGAAGTTTCTCACCGACATCAAGAACACCATGAACCTTCTCGGCACATTCATTGGCTCAATTGGCATCATTGTTGCATCCATTACTATCTTTATCATCATCTTCATCAACGCACTTTCTCGTCGTCGCTACATTGGTATCTTGAAAGGGATTGGTATCGACCGTCGCGCAATTGAGATTGCCTACGTTCTCCAAGCTGCATTCTATGCGCTTATGGGTTCACTTCTTGGGGCGCTCCTCACCTACGGAGTACTCATTCCCTACTTCGACGCAAACCCTATTCAATTCCCCTTTAGTGACGGCGTGCTTGTCGCAGAACCCTTGAGTACATTCTTTAAATTTCTATTTCTGTTTTTGATTACTCTCATTGCCGGCTTCCTTCCCGCATGGATTATTACTCGTCAAAATACCCTTAACGCAATTCTTGGAAGAAAATGAAACCACTTATTGAAGCAAACAACATTCATCGCACCTTTGGTACTGGTGACCTCATCACGCAGGTACTCAGAGGCATTTCACTTACCGTCGCGCAGGGTGACTTTATGGCGATTATGGGTAAATCAGGAGCGGGAAAATCGACACTCATGTATCAACTCTCCGCGCTCGACCATCCAACGGAAGGAACTATCATCATTGACGGTGTCGATGTGAACACACTCAATGAGCATGAGCAAACAGCATTCCGTCTCAACACTCTTGGGTATGTGTTTCAAGACTACGCGCTTGTCCCCGACCTTAGTGCGGGAGAGAACGTCATGGTACCACTCCTTATGAAGGGACACTCATGGGACAACGCAACATACACCGCGCAAAGCGCGCTTGAAGCAGTAGGACTTTCCGAAAAATATGACAATCTCCCTTCTCAACTCTCGGGAGGAGAACAGCAACGTGTTGCTATCGCGCGTACTGTTGCCGGTAATCCAAAGATTATTTTTGCTGATGAGCCGACCGCCAACCTCGATAGCGTATCCGGAAATACCATCATCGACCTACTCGGCCAACTCAACTGCAAGGGACAAACCATTGTCATGGTGACGCATGAGGAAGAATACATTAAGTATTGTAATCGGGTACTCTACATGGAAGATGGGATTGTGGTCAGAGAGGAGCAAAATCCAAACAGGTGCCGCGTGGAGTGATGCATGTGTATCCTATTGCCTATTTCTGCCCGAGGCCTTGCCTCGGGCAATAACACCAAAATTTTTCGAGTTCTTGCGTTTCCTTCACAATCTTCATAAATGTTGCTATGCTCGACGCGGGATGTTCCCTGACAAAAAACATGAAAGGATTCTCTCGTGGAAAATATTGAAACAAGGAAAGTCGGCATTGCCGCTGGCCTCATCAAGTCTATAGGGCATGTCCCCAATGGTCTTGCTGGACTCGTCGACCACATCACGTTTGGTTCATTCACCCTTCCTCCCCGCGATGGAAACAAAGAACCAACCTACTATTTCAACCCAGTGTCCTGTGCCTCATACAACGCGGTTGGCCTCAAGAATATGAGCCTTCTCACGTTCATCGTCGAACAACTCATCGGGAAACGACACGCCTTTTTGGAGCTGAAGGCACAAGGTTGCAAGACCCGAATCAGCCTTGCCCCGCTCAAAACGGGTGACCTTAAAGAGATGTTGCGAATACTCCTTGAATATTGGTTCCAAATTTTTGACCTCATCGACGAAATCGAAGTAAACGGCGCATGTCCCAACCATCGGGATGAGAGGGGTCGTCTGCATGACGTACTCTCCAAGGACCCTATCGCTCTCGAGTTGCTTATGATGGAAGGTGTAGATTGCCCTTGTCCAAAGACAATCAAGATTGCACCAAACACCACATACGAGTGTCTGGAGACGACCGTCAGACTATCGATCGCATACGGGTACAGCACAATTGTCAGTGGTAATACTTTGCTTTCAGACACACCCATTGATACGAAAGGATGTCAACATATCAGCGTCCCAAAATGTGGCATGGCCGGTGCACCACTTCTCGAAAAAGCATTGAAACAAGCTTCGACTCTCTCGCAGATCATTTCCACAAAAAGCGAAACGCACGTCCTGCCCAGCATCATCGGCTGTGGTGGCATCATGAGTGCGTCAGATGCACGTTACTATCTCGCTGTAGAGCGCTGCACCACGGTGCAGATTGCAACCTACTACATGGAGTATAGTGTACGAGGTGTGCAGGATTTGGTGGCATCGATCATGTAATACGTTTTTGTTCTTTGAATACGCTTCAGCCTTTGGCTGGGGCGTTTCTTTTTCCTTTCAATATGCTACGATACCCCCGGTTTGTTCCCGTACTCATGTCGAGTACACCCACAACATACATGGAGAACTCTGATGCCATATCTCGCTCCCGACACATTGTCATACGTCTGTCCTCATACCGGAAAACTCTCTTGGGTGGTCATTCCCCGCCCTTCAAACTTCCATGCGCATCTGCGTCAGAATGAACTTCTCAATGCTGTTGCACATGCAACGATGTTGCCGTGGAGATACCTTCTTGCAATGCCAAACACCGGCCCCATCACCACAATCGAAAAGATGCTTGCGTATAGAGAGAAACTTCTCGAGATCCGAGACACATACGGGCTCAGTACGGAGTTCATCATGACTATCTATCTCACGGCATCACTCAAGCCAGAAGATATCGAGCGCATGGCAGAGCTTTCTGTTCACTGTGCGGTAAAGTACTACCCACCCGTCACAGGTGCAACAACTGGAAGCGGGCTCGGCATTCCACTTGTTGAAGCAAAGGATATACTTCGTGCGATGGAAGTTCACGGGGTACGACTACTCGGCCACTTCGAGAGTGTGTATGACAAGCATGGGATACTTCTTCCACAAGAAGTGCGTGAGGATTACTTCATGGAGCACGAATTTGCATGGCTTCGTGATAAGTATCCAGACCTCAAAATCACCATTGAGCACGCCACGACCGCTCAAGCCATTAATCGCGTGGAAGAAGACAACTCAGGAAACACGGTGTGCACCATTACTCCGCAAGCGATGATTCTTGAACGGAACGACCTCGACACACTTTCCTGGGCAGTCCACGCAAAGTGTATGCCCATTGCAAAAACTCCGCTCGACCGAAAAGTCGTGACTGATTTTGCTACAAGTGGCGACTTTCGAGCATTCCTCGGTGACGATACTGCACCGCACCCATCAAATGCGAAAGAGAGACTGTTTCAAGATGCTGCGTCAGGGTGTTTTGTTCCTCACTCACTCGCCCTATATCTACGGGTATTCTTCGAGAATGAGACTCTGGAAAATTTCGCTCGGTTTGCGTGTTTCAACGGTCCACACTGGTGGGGATTGCCAACACCAGATGATTCAGATCGTATCCTCCTCGTACGGGATGATGAGACTGATATCCCTTCTCCATTTCGCATACCTGGAAGTACTGATGTTGTCATTCCCTTTGGATGGACTAAGCAAGACGACGCGTATCACCCAGGAATGAAGCTGTTTTCCAATCCGAAGTAACCTGTTCTTTAACTCACCAGAGAGTCGAAAGCCCCGCAATGCGGGGCTTTTTTTAGTGAGGACCTCTTGCGTAAGAGGCGAGATTCTCACAATAAACGGTATCGAAAATTTGTAGGAATTATTTTACTTGTATACTCATTTCATTTTCCTGACAACACATCCGTATCAGGTGTAATCTCGAGTGCCTTTGTGGGATCACCAATTCGCTCTTCCTTCTCACGCATTTCCTTGTACGCATCTTCAATCTTTACTCCTTCTGTCTTGAGAATTGTTTCATATTCCTCTCGTTCAAGTGTTTCTACTTCGAGAAGTCGTTTTGCAACCGCGTCGAGTGCCTTACGATGTTTTGTGAGAATATCTTTCGCTCGATTCATTCCTTCAGCAACAATGTGATTCACTTCTTCATCAATACCTCTTGCAACCTCAAGTGAGTATCCTCGATCTTCACTCGTTCCACCACCAATGAGTCGCCCTCCTGTCCCCTCAAGTGCAATAGGACCAAATTTTTCACTCATGCCATATTTCGTCACCATATCGCGGGCGAGATTAGCAATCACCTGAAGATCGTTTGAAGGACCTGTGGTAAGGTCATCAAAAATCATCTTTTCTGCCACGTACCCACCGAGGGTCATAGCAATGTCATCGAGAAATTCTTTCTTTGATGACATCCGCCTATCCTCATCAGGAAGCTTGAGTGTATATCCCGCGGCACGTCCACGAGAAATAATAGAAATTTTCTGTACGGGATCAGCGTATGGGAGTACCGACGCCACAAGCGCATGTCCTGCTTCGTGATACGCAGTAATCTCGCGCTCACGCCTGCTGAGCACATGACTTTTTCGCTCAGGACCGAGCATGACTTTTTCGATTGATCGAATGAGATCAAATTGACCTACCTTCTTTCGCTCTTCTCGCGCCGCAAGAATCGCTCCCTCATTCATGAGTGAATAGAGATCAGCGCCCGAGAAGCCTGGAGTGCGCTGTGCAATGATGTCTAAGTTTACATCCTCCTGAAGTGGTTTCTTTCGCGCATGGACCTGAAGAATCGCCTCTCTATCAATACGATCAGGAAGGTCGATGGTCACACGCCTATCGAAGCGCCCTGGGCGAAGGAGTGCGGGGTCGAGTACGTCAGGACGATTCGTTGCGGCCATGACCACCACTTTTTCATTTGGTTCAAAACCGTCCATCTCGACGAGAATTTGATTGAGGGTTTGCTCACGCTCGTCATTCCCTCCACCAACACCAGTTCCTCGCACACGCCCCACAGCATCAATTTCATCGACAAAGATAATTGCAGGTGCGGCTTTCTTCGCCATTTGGAACAAGTCTCGCACACGACTTGCGCCCACTCCCACAAACATCTCCACAAATTCACTTCCTGAAATTGAAAAAAAAGGTACTCCTGCTTCACCCGCAACTGCGCGAGCGAGAAGCGTTTTTCCTGTACCCGGTGCACCCATCATCATGACCCCCTTCGGTATCTGTGCACCGATATCGAGGAACTTCTTTGGATTCTTCAAAAAATCCACGATTTCCTCAAGCTCTTGTTTTGCTTCCTTTGCACCAGCAACATCTTTAAAGGTCACTTTTTGTGATTGATCGTTTGGGTCTATAACACGAGCTTTTGAAGAGCCAAAGTTCAGTGCCTGCATTCCTGCACCCTTCACAGAACGGGTGAAGAACCACACAATAAAACCAAGGAGGATGAGTGGAAAAAGAAATGGCGCGAGGTTTGAGAGCCAGTACTTGAACCCTGTTTCATTTTGGACATTGATTGCGACGTTTGAAATCTGCTCGGTGGTGACACCAAGGTTCACGAGTGTCTCGGTGATTGCGGCATCATTCTCCTTTTTTGAAATTCCCTGCGTGCGGGTTTCGTCATTGTATCGAATTTCAAGTGTACTCCCCTTCACCAATATCTCCTTCACCTCATCTTGCTTTACCTGCTCAGCAATTTGTGAAATCGAAAGTTCTTCTGGTTTTCCGGTCTTGTCAGTTGCATACGAGTAAATAAAGGAAAGAGCAATGAGAAAAAGCACGGTTGAAAGAATGTTGTTCCAGAAGTTTCCAGGCCCCACAGGCATGTGTTCTGGCATCTTGAGAGGTGACTTACTTTTCTTTTCTTTCTTTGTATGCGCCTTTGTATCACCTGAAGTATCCTGGTTCAGTACAGGTGCGGTCGATTCAACATCTTTTTGATTTTCGTGATTCTGTGTCATAGTGCCCATTATACATATACTGTCTATTTTTGCGAGTGTTCGCTCATTGCACGCATAGCACTTTGCAATTGCAAACGAACTCGACACATATTGCTCTTATCTCCCCTTCCGACTATAGTAGTATCGTGAAGCAACCAATTTCCAACAAACGGGTGACGTTCGATTTTGAAATCCTTGAAACATTTGAGGCTGGTGTCTCTCTGCTCGGAACTGAGGTCAAATCACTTCGTATGGGACAAGGAAAACTTGACGGGTCGCATGTCATCATACGTGGAAAAGAAGCATTTCTCGTGGGGGCATCTATTCCAGCCTTTCAGCAGGCAAACGTGAAAGCACCGTATGACGCTGAACGCCCGCGCAAACTCCTCCTCGCCAAAAAAGAACTACATCTACTCGAACAAAAAGGCGAACAGGCGGGTTTGACAATAGTCCCCATAAAATGGCATAATATAGGTTCAAAGCTCAAGTTACACATTGCCCTTGCTCGCGGAAAGAAAAAACAAGACAAACGCGAAAGTATTAAAAAGCGTGATACAAGTAGAGATATAGCGCGTACCTTGAAATATCACCTCTAGTTGCTGTTCGCGAGTATAGGTATTAAGTATGAGTATGAGTAAAGACACAGTGCGAGATTTTAGTGACTTGATTGCTTGGCAGAAAGCGCATCAGCTTGTACTTTTGACATATCAAGTCGTAAAGCACTTCCCTGCCAATGAACAATTTATCCTTGTTTCTCAAATGACTCGTGCGGCAATATCGATATCGTCAAACATAGCTGAAGGGTTCGGACGAAATACCGCGAAAGATAAACGACAATTTTACGTCATCGCTAAAGGTTCAGCTCTTGAACTTCGAAGCCAGATACGAATTGCGAAAGACATTGGGTATATTGATGAAGAATTGTTTAGACAGTTCGAACGAGATGCTATTGAAGTGGTACGCTTGATTTCCGGTATCATCAATTCTGCACAGACTCGTGAGTAAGAACGTATACACATACTGATACTTCATACTCATACTCCCCTTTTTAATTTCAAAGCTTTGAAATTAAAAAGGGGATGACAGGCTTTGACGGTTTGCCCCGTTTCATATGTGCAGTGGAGGAGCTTCTCGAGTACTCCTTTCAAACTCGAGAATCAGTACGTGCTAAGAAAAGCGTACCAAGTCCTTACGCATTTGCGTTTGGATCTCGACTCGCTGTAGCGTAACCATACGCTCGCCAGTTCGGCATCACACAATCTTATGTCTGATACGGTTGTCGTGGTGAAATAAACATCAGGCTCTGGAGTACTGCCCCGTTTCCGTAGTACTCTGAATTCTTCGAAACTCGGTACATATCTGTTTCGTTCAGCTTTGAGGATATGCACTTAAACAGAAAGAGGAACTATCCACTGTAGACGCATAGGAACGATCATTCTCGGACCGGAGTTC
>CAZDUC010000029.1:0-10822 GCA_964508585.1 uncultured Candidatus Saccharibacteria bacterium | reverse complement strand
ACTTTTTAAAAAGTTTTTCTATTTTGTTCATGAAGTGCGGAGTTTTTTGAGTATGTGCACGATGTCGTCTGCAGGCACACCTTTTCCGTTGTTATCACGGATAGCATCAAAGACCGTATATTCTTTTTCTTCCTGCGCAAAGCGAGCAGGGGAGATACGGAGTGAGTCGCCTTCTTCGGCAACCAAAATCGCATTAGTGCCCATACGCGTACGCCATGCCACGGGGAGTGTGATTTGCCCTTTGGAAGTAATTTTTTGCAGTCGCGCAGGTGAAGTTTTCATATATTCTTATATTACTACTTCCTTACTTCCTGTCAACGCTTTTGCTCGAACTGTGGGATTGAAATGTGTCGTATTGTTGTAAGATGCGAAATCGAGCAAGGGAAAATTGATAACATATTCATTTCTTGCTTTAAGGTCGGTACAGTATTCAGGTTATTCGATCACCTTAAGATGACGTCTTGCGGTGGCCATGAGGAAACATTATCACCAGTACTGCACCATCATTATGCGGTATCGAGTATAATTGTATCTATACGATTATATTAATTTCTCACTGTTTCTATGGAACTCATTGTAATGTTACTCGCCGGTTATCTTTGGTACTCATCTGTTCAGTTGCGAAGGAGGGTGGAAAAATTGGAAGAGCGACTGAGAGTCCAGAAGGATGAGAAAGTCGTTCCTCCAGTTTACGGGGAGTACAGCACACCGACACCCATCGTCACGACACAGCAAGTTCAGGCATCTGTTCCTGTCGCACACGAAATACAGCATGAGGATGTCGTACGTGATGTGCCATTTCAACCGTACGTGGAATCACCGGAAGTCCCTCAGGCAACAAGTGTTCCATCGTCGGCGTATGTTTCGTCAGAACCAAGTGCTGTTGATCACTTTATTTCTTGGCTCAGGAAGGATTTTCTTATGAAGGTGGGGGCTCTCTTTCTTCTCATGGGCATTGGGTGGTTTGTGAGTTATGCATTCATGAATAATTGGATAGGTCCAGTGGGGAGAATTTCACTTGGATTACTTACTGGCGTGGGTATTCTCGTACTCGGTGCATGGAGGATTAAATCATATGAGCACCAAGGCGCGGTCTTTATGGTACTTGGCTCGGGCACGGTCCTCCTCACCGTGTTTGCAGGTCGTGCGATGTACGATTTTTTTACTCCTGCCTCAGCGCTCCTCCTTATGTTTGCAACAGTCCTCTTTGTAGCATTGGTGAGTGTGAAATACAGACGTAATAGTCTTGCACTCGCGGGGCTCATTATTGCGGGGATAGCGCCGTACCTCACCTATTCTCCTGTTCCGCTTGTTATTGAGCAATTCATGTACCTCTACGTCGTCGTAGCGGGGACACTCTGGGTGGTGTATTTCACTGGGTGGAGAAACCTCACCCTCACTGCGCTCATTATTGTTTTTCTCGAAACAGTACCGTTTTTAGGACATAGTGATGACAGCGCAATGGTACTCATGTGGGTATTTCTTTTTGTTGCAACATTTTTCATCGCGAACATTATTAGTATCATTCGAGTACAGGGGATGGCGCTCTCACAAGCACATCTGTTTACTGCTTTTGGGACTGCACTGTTCCTTGTGCTGTGGGTAAGTACCGTTGCAGGAGAAGAGTGGCAAAGTCTTATTTTCGTTGCGTGGACGATTGTGTTTAGTGTTGGCTCCTACGTGGTGTATATGACCACAGCAGAGCGAACGCCATTCTATGTCTACGGAAGTACCGCAATAGCGCTTCTTGGTGCCGCGACTGCGGCTGAGCTGAGTGGTGCCGTACTCACGATTGCGTACACACTTGAGGTCGCACTCCTTGTGATTGCTTCACTCGGTCTTCGTTTTGGTCAACAGGTGGTGAATGCACTCAGTATGCTTTTTGTCGTGCCGATGGTGATGTCTTTGACGTACATGTCTTCATCGGCGTGGGAAACGGGGGTCATCCATGCAGATTTTTTCGTTCTTGTGGTCATGACGCTCGTATTCCTTATTTTGGGACTCTTCATGCATGAGCGAGTACGCACAGGAGAAGAAAATACTGGAATACGTCAGTTGAGTATCTTTTTCTTGATTACCGGGGTATCGTATGTCTTCATACTCACTGCGCTTGTGAACATGGGACTATTCGCAGGTACATCGCCGTCTGTGGTCTCGATGCGAGGTGCCGTCCTCACGATGGTGTACACGTTCGAGGTAATTGCGCTTGTGATGATTGCGCGTGGGTTGCAATTTGGAACAACAGCAGTGACATCACTTCATCTACTCCTCTATATTCCGTTTGCGATGTCTTTTAAACACATCACGTCGTCCGCATGGAATACAGGAGTGATACATGCTGATTTTTTTGCAATTGCGATACTCATGTCTTCGCTCCTTGTGCTTGGGCTTATGATGTATGAGCGGAGTCGTCGTCCTCAGGGAACAAGTGGGGAACATCAATTGAGTGTGATTCTCATGGGTACAGGGGTGTTGTATGTATTTGTACTCACGGCACTTGTGAACACAGGTATGTTCGCATACTCAGAACCATCATCACTCCAGAGTGCGCTCCTGACGATTGCGTACACGTTTGAGATTATTGTGGTGATTCTTGGAGCACGGACACTCGGAATTGGAAGAGAAGCAGTGACGTCTCTCCATCTACTCTTTGTGGTACCGATGATTATGTCGCTCTCTCATCTCGCCTCACCGCTCTGGAGCACGAGCGTTATACATCCTGATTTCTTTGCGATAGTCATTCTTGGACTTACGCTTGCGATTGCGGGAGTTGTATTGCATGAGGAAAGTAAAGAGAGTGCTTATGAGACTGGAATCTCTGGAGGTGTCACGTTGGTCGCCATTAGTCTTTTGTATGGACTTGTACTTGTATGGCTCATCTCGCATGCACTCTTTTCTGAGGATATGGGAACGATGCTCTCACTCACTGTGTACACAATCATCGGCCTCTTTATGTTCTTTGGCGGAAAACACCGGGAGCATAGGGAAATTACCACTGCGGGTGGGATACTGCTTGGGTTTGTGGTGGGACGACTTCTTCTTGTTGATGTGTGGTCGATGGATTTAATCGGGCGCATCATCACGTTTATCGTCATTGGAGTACTGCTCGTTTCAACCGCTTTCATGGGGAACGTGAAGCGAGTAGTGCATACGCAGGTAAATGAATAACGCATATGAAATACATCTTCTACACCCTTACTATTTTTGCGCTCGTGTCCATACCACACACGTTTGCACAGTCTTCATACGCAGAGAGTATCAGTGCATTTCGATTGGTAAAGACCATTCCTGAAACGGGAATTGTCGTGCCGACCGTCGTTGAATTGCCACTCACGTATGAGGTACGTGGGCCGAATACCTTTGCGGTATTTGATACTGTCCGTCACGAGTTTGTTCCGTTTTTGATTCATACTGATTCTGTATCGCAGAGTAACAAACAGGTGTATGGAGACACCTCAGGGATAGCACACGACCCGGTGAAAAATGGTGTGCGATTTTTAGCGCAACCACACACCATATATCTTTTCTATCATGATGCTGATCGGAAGGTGAGCATCGTTGTTCCTGAAGCCGGAAATCTGCAGGATGATTCAGGTGTTGTGTACCTTCAAAGTGTTGAATCATTTCAGAATGAGACGTACCGAGAACAGGACTCTGATGGTGATAGTGTTCCTGAACGTAGTGATAATTGCGTCTCTGAGCCCAATACCGATCAACGTGATGTAAATGGAAATGGTATTGGCGATGTGTGCGACGATTTCGATCGTGACGGACTCATACAGAGCAAAGACAACTGCCCAAACATTCCAAATGCGAGACAGGAAGATACTGACGGTGATGGCATTGGTGATGTGTGTGATGAGGAGGAAAGTCGTTTGACTGAAAAATACCAATGGATACCATGGGTAGGGATGGGTATTGCAATCATAGTCCTCATGGTACTTTTTGTACTCGTTGCGATGACACCAAAGCAAAAGAGGGATGTTGAAGGCGAGAATACGCCATCATAGATTAAAGGTAATACATAAAACACCATCGTAGGGGTCAGACCCCTACGATGGTGTTTTGAATACCAAGAAGATTGTAAATGGAGGAGGTGATATACTATACAGGTTATAAACGTATTTTTTTAATATGAGACTTGAAGGAACTCAACTGTCAGTACAGAAAGAAAAAAAAGGGGGGGGTGATGTCGACACAAGCTATATTGAGCTAACGGAAGGAACGTTGGGCGGAAACAATGAGGGAGGCAGTGAAGCAGGTGAACTATTTAATGCGGAAGCATTTGCAGATGAAATGTTTGGTCCATCTGAAAAACCCCCGCAGACTCCCGAAGTTATTGCTGGATTGGCAGAAAGAGCAGAACAAATAAGACGAACATTTAACCCAAGTGAAGGAGTACAGATTTCACCAGAAGTTATAAAAGACATTGCCCCCGAAACAGTTGTTGAGGTCTCAGATGCAGAACTGAAAGCAATACAAGAAGCGATGGGTGCTGGTAATGGTGCTATTGAGTATGTCTCAGATCTGCCAAAAAATTGGGAGAAATCAGTCGCAGTCTCTGTCGATGATGTTGAGGGATTTAAAAATGCACTTATGCAAAAGCGACTTGCAAATAAAGAGAGTCAAAAGAAAATTGCAAAGACTGGACTATTCGGTGCAACAGCGTCAGTACTCGGTGGTGTTGGTGCGATTGCTGGTGGTGGTGCTGGTTCTGCAATGGCATTAGGAGGTGGAATTGCTATAATTGCTGGAGGAGGTGGTTTTCTCATTATAGGTGGGCTTGGATATGCTGGGAAGAAAATTTTTGACAAATACAAAGAAAAGAAAGCAATTGATGGTTTTACAACAGCACATGCAACAAAAAATAAATCACCAGAAAAAGCAGGAGTGATTAAGGATTATCTTTCTAAATTGTGGTAGGGTTATGGTGAAAACAAAACACCATCGTAGGGGTCAGACCCCTACGATGGTGTTTTGGTCTGTCTAGAAAAACCCCTCAGTGTATATTTTGGTTTGGGGGATATGGTGTGCACGGAGGAGCGACCACATGCACTTCGTGAAGTCGGTGGAGCCACAGATGAAGAAATCTGCAGTGTGGGGGTGGGGGATTGTGGAAAATGTGTCGGCTCCTATCCGTGAATTGTGCAGATGTTCTGTTTCTCCGATGGTCTCTCTCGTGATGAAGTGGTGTGTGGTGAGTGTGGGGAATTGCTCACTCATGAGTGCGAGTTCGTCACGGAAGATGATGCTTTCGCGGGTACGAGTTGAGTAGAGTAAGGTAATACGAGGTGGTGTTTCCACGTGCGTGAGGTTACGAATGATACTCATGCAGGGAGTGATACCGATACCACCAGCGATGAAGACGAGGTGGTCGGGGAGTGGAGTGTCGGGATAGAAAAAACCGTAAGGCGCCGACGTAGTGAGGGTGGTGCCAATGTCTAGCCCGAGTATTGCGCGGGAAAAAGAACCCATCTCTTTTACGGTAAGTGTGAGATACTTTTCGTACGGTGCGCTACTGATGCTGTAACTCTTTCCTTCGATTGGTTCAAAGTGAGGAAGACGTACGGTGAGGTATTGGCCTGCTATGAAGTCGGGGCGTTCGGCTTGTGCCTCGAGTACAAGAGAGGTGACTCCCGGTACCTCGGGAGTTTTTTCGATGAGTGTCCATGAGTAGGTGTTACGCTCCATTGTCTTTGAGTGATGATTCATAATCGAGGATTGCCTCGCGGAGTGCTTGGTGCCCAAGGACTGAACAGTGGTACTTGCGATCGGGGAGGCCACCCAAGCGTTCAAGAATTGCTTCGGGGGTCACATGTTTTGCCTCACGGAGGGTCATCCCACCGTTTTCGGTTGCCATGACTGACATCATGGAGGTTGAGGCAATCGCCGAGGCACATCCAAAGGTGCGCCACACGCACTCAGAAATACGCCCTGTCTCTTTGTTGACCTTAATCCACACCACCATCATGTCACCACACGCGGGACTTCCCACGATGCCGATACCATCTCCTTCGTAGCTTGTATCCTCAATGAGGATATTTCGGGGATTGAAAAAATGATCCTTCACAATATCAGTATACAGCCATGATGTATCGGTATTGCATGCGGTGACATCAGGAATTATTTTTTTATCGTTCATAGGTGTAGGGGAAGTGGTGAAAGTGCTCGTAATCGAGAGACACACGCAGTGAGTGTTGAAACAGTATACGCGATATCGTCTTCTGTGGTACTCCTGCCGAGAGAGAAACGAACACTCCCATGCTTAAGATCATCGTCTTGTCTGATTGCACGGAGTACGTGTGAGGGGAGAAGATCGTCTGCGTTACATGCGGAGCCTGTTGATGCACAAATGCCGTAGCTATCAAGGAGGAGTACGAGTGCCTCACCTTCAATAAAAGGGAATGAGAAGTGAATATTGTTGGGAAGACGGAGTATTGGGTGGCCATTCAAGACCACACCAGGAATGGCTTTCTGCACAGACGTAATGAATGAATCACGGAGTATAGAGAGACGAGTTGCTTCAGCCTCGGTCTCCTCGGTTGCGAGTGTGAGTGCACGCGCAAGTCCTACAATGCCCGCAAGATTTTCAGTGCCAGCGCGGAGACCGAGCTCTTGGTGTCCGCCTCGCGCCGTAGGCGCGAGGCGGACACCCGTCCGCACATAGAGCATACCAGCACCTTTCGGGCCATACATCTTTCCCGCATTTAGTGTCATAAGGTCGATGCCGAGGGTGGTAACATCGAGGGGAAGTTGGTCAGATGCCTGGCACGCGTCGGTGTGAAAGAGGGGAGGGTTGGTGGGAAACTTTTGTCGAAGCGCGCGCGCGATGTCGGCGATTGGCTCGATGGTGCCAATTTCATTGTTCCCATACATGATGGAAATGAGTGCGGTGTCGGTACGAGTGCGAGTAAGTACATCGTCTACATGCACAAGTCCGTATGTGTCAACAGGAATGTACTCGACGTCGTATCCTTCTTTGCTGAGTGCTTCAGTGGTCGCGAGAATGGACGGGTGCTCAATAGCAGATATCAGTACATGTTTCTGTTCTGCGTTCACGGCGCCAAGTACACCACGAAGCGCGAGCGTATTGGACTCAGTGCCACCACTGGTGAACACAATCTCTGATGCGCGTGCGCCTATGGCGTGTGCGACCTCCATTCGTGCATAGCGAAGTGCATCACTCGCTTCGCGTCCTTTGTGATGGATTGATGACGGGTTTCCGTACACTTCTTGAAGGTAGGAAAGCATTGCAGAAAGAACCTCATCTCGAATGGGGGTTGTTGCAGCGTTGTCGAGGTAGATGGTTTTTACCGGACTATCTGATGGTACATGTGTTGACATAGGTACCCATCATTGTACGCATTTCTTCAAATTCTGCATCTGTATAGGTGGTCTTTCGGATAAAGGCGGGATTGAGCGTCTTTGTCGGCACAAATTTCTGCAAGTAGTATGTTCGCGCTCCTCTAATATCCTCACCGATAGCGCGAATGTCTTCGGATGAGAGAAGTGTTTTTACGACGGTGGTGCGAAATTCGTATGGAGTCGTTCCATTCATAATGAGCGCGATACTCTTTCTGATAGCGTCTGCATTGACCGGTCGTCCTACTGTTTTCTCATACGAATTTACGGGAGCTTTGATGTCCATTGCGATGTAGTCCACCAGATTTTCATTTTTTACCGTTTCAATAATATCTGGAGTGGTGCCATTGGTATCAAGTTTTACGAGGAATCCCAATGCTTTAATCTTCCGTATGAAGGAAATGAGGTCATCGTGCATGGTGGGTTCTCCACCGGTAATCGTAACCGCATCGAGAAGATTTTTGCGCCTTCCTAAAAATTCGAAAATTTCATCCTCAGAAATTTCTTCAGAGGTCTCATCAACGAGCTCTGGATTGTGACAGTACGGACAACGAAAGTTACATCCAACGGTAAAAACAATCGCAGAAATTTTTCCGGGGTAATCAATGAGTGAGCATTTTTGGAGTCCGCCGATGCGCATATAGAGTAGCTAAGGATGCCGAGTGTATTCACTACGATACCTGTTCTGGTATAGTGCTGATGTGAATAGTCCCTGGTTGTATCTGGAGACGATTGCCGTACTCTGCGCGCTTTCCCTTGTTCCACTGCTCCACAGGGCGGAGGTAGCCCACGATGCGTGTGTAGACTTCACACTCACTCTCACATGTTGGACAGGTGAATACTTCACCGTGGAGGTAGCCGTGGTTTTTGCAGACGCTGAAGGTGGGTGAGATGGTGAAGTAGGGGAGTTTGTACTCGTTGCAGATTTTTTTCACAAGGTGTTTCACCGCACTCACATCTTGTACTCTTTCACCGAGGAAGAAGTGGATAACGGTACCACCGGTGTACTTCGTTTGGAGGTTGTCTTGGAGCTCGAGTATCTCAAAAATATCTTCACTGTGCTGTACGGGAAGATGGGTGGAGTTGGTGTAGTAGGGGTCGATTGCATCTTGTCCAACGCCATTTGCGAAAATCATATCATCAAACTTCTTTTGATCGAGGAGTGCGAGACGGTATGAGGTGCCTTCTGCTGGGGTTGCTTCAAGATTGTAGTTGTTACCGGTTATCTCTTGATAGTCCGACATTCTCGTACGCATAAATTCGAGGACAGATTCTGCAAACGCCTGACCTTCTTTCGAAGCGATATCAGTATGGAGGAGATTTTGAATTGCTTCATTCATACCGACGAGACCGATGGTTGAGAAATGATTTTTCCAGTAGGTTCCGTACGCAGTCTTGATGTTTTCGAGGTAGTACTTGGTGTATGGGTAAAGATTCTTGTCGGTCATTTGCTCGAGTACCTTACGCTTGATTTCAAGACTTTCTTTCGCACCATCCATGAGTGCTCCCAATTTTTCGAGAAACTCTTTTTTATTTTTTGATGTTTTGCCGAGGCGAGGAAGATTGATGGTGACGACACCAATAGAGCCGGTGAGTGGGTTTGCACCAAAGAGTCCACCTCCACGCTTTTGAAGTTCGCGATTATCAATCCGAAGACGGCAACACATGGAGCGGGCGTCGTCGGGGCTCATCTCAGAGTTAATGAAATTTGAGAAATATGGGATACCGTATTTTGCAGCACTCTCCCAAAGGGAAACAATGTTTTCATCATCCCAATCAAAATCTTTCGTGATGTTGTATGTTGGAATCGGGAAGGTGAAGACACGTCCTGATGCATCTCCCTCACTCATGACTTCGAGGAATGCGCGGTTGAACATCGCCATTTCCTTTTTGAAGTCATTGTATGTCTCTTTCATTTCTTTGCCTCCTATGAGGACACGCATCTTTGCATAGTGTGCGGGAATGGTAAGGTCGAGGGTCACATTCGTGAATGGTGTCTGGAAGCCAACGCGCGTTGGTACGTTTACATTGAAGACAAACTCTTGGATTGCTTGCTTCACCTCATCATAAGAGAGATGGTCGTACCAAATGAATGGGGCGAGGAGAGTATCGAAATTTGAGAACGCTTGCGCACCCGCTGCTTCGCCCTGGAGTGTGTAGAAGAAGTTCACTACCTGTCCGAGTGCGGTCTTGAGGTGCTTTGCAGGCTTGCTTTGGACCTTCCCTGGAACACCACCAAATCCACGCTTGAGGAGGTCGTATAAATCCCAGCCCACACAGTACACCGAGAGGAGATTGAGGTCATGCAGGTGGTAATCGCCACTCTGGTGTGCATCACGGATTTCTGTTGGGTAGATTTTGTTGAGCCAGTAATTTTTTGATACTTCGGAGGCAATGTAGTTGTTGAGGCCTTGGAGAGAAAATGCCATGTTGCTATTCTCCTTCACTTGCCAGTCTGCTGAAGCGAGGTACTGGTCGACGAGATCAATAGCATTACCCTGTATCATTCGACGAATTTGTGCGTGTTGTTCACGGTAGAGAATGTACGCCTTTGCGGTATCGAGGTAGCCGACTTCCATGAGCGTGTGTTCGATAGTGTCCTGCACCTCCTCCACGGTTGGAATGTACCCCGGGTCTGTTTTGTGGACGCCTTTTAGCTCTGCAATCACCGCCTTGGTGATTTTTTCTGGAGCCGATGGTTTGTACGCTCCAGTGGCGTGGAGTGCTTTTTCAATCGCGCGAGCAATCTTTGCCTTATTGAATGGTACTTTTCTTCCTGAACGCTTGATAACATGGGAAAGCGTCGTCTCTGTGGTGTTTGGCATAGTGTTTCTAAAAGGCGTTGCCTTGCGAGTGCAACCTCTGATACAATTAATAGATAATAACCTATATATAATATATAGACGAATATCTATATAATAATCACCACTGTGGAAAAAACTAAAAAATCACCAAAAGACACTCATTCGGAAACACGAACATACCCACGTCCAGCATGGGTAAAAAAGACTGTCATGAGCGAGCAGGAACTGTGCCCTGATTGTTTCAAAGTAGTCGGTGTCGAGAGTCGCTACAAGCTCGTGTGTTTCCTCGGGAAGGCAAAGGAAGGGGAGACGGTAGGAAAACTCACCGAGCGTCTTGGCCTCAAACAGCCGACGATTACGCACCACCTCAACGTACTCAAATCAGTGGACGCCGTCTCCGTGCGCGACGAAGGCCGCGAGCGCATCTACACCCTCAACCGCGACGCCCACTGCTTCGAGGAGTGCAAAATTCCGTATTAAATTCATCTCATGTTGGGTTTACGAAACCCAACATGATTACTCGAGGAAAAGTTTTGATGGTATGGCAGTTCGTGCGTCTGAAATACCTTGGAGATATTTCTCTGTACTCTTTTGCACATCCCCAAGTTTTTCTTGAAACAGTGTTGTGGTGAGTATGGAAGGGAAGTTTTTCTTAC
>CAZDUC010000028.1:0-10888 GCA_964508585.1 uncultured Candidatus Saccharibacteria bacterium | reverse complement strand
GCTACAACATGACCATCGCGTTTCCAACCACCACCTCGGGTCGTGCGATGCAGGCGAGTTCAAGTGCGTACATCGATGACTATCTCCCCGTTGGTGGCGTCTCTACCTCGACTGACTACTCCTGGATAGATCCAACGGCGGGTACTGCGGCACGATTTGGATACTCAGTGCGAGCGTCTTCTACCGCGGAGCTTTCAACCTATTTTAGAAACAACGGTACGGTGTGTAACAATACCTCAGGTGGTGATGTGGCAGATAAGTGCTGGGGAAGACCAACGACAACAGCAGTGATGATTATGAATGCTACTGCGCCAAGTATGAGCTCTACCAGTACCATTAAATTCAAGGTTGCGGTGCCATCTAACCCATCACCAGCACTTCCTGCAGCATACTACTATGCGACTGGTACATTGACTGCGGTTGTTAATCCGTAGTACACTTCGACTATATTTATGAGTAAGCGAGTGAATATCCCTATGCTGTCTACGTCTCATCGAGCATCGTTTCCGACTGATCACATGCATAGAATACGGTATTGGTCTCTATACCAAGTATGTGGTCTCGCACTCATGGTGTACGCGCTTCTTAACGTATACCTGCTTCCTTCAGCGGTGCATGCAGAGGAAATAGCCCCACAATCAACTTCAGACACCGCAACTACCACTCCGCAACCAGAGCTCGCTCAACTACCTCCATACACCATGGAAAATATTCCAGGTGGCGGTGCGGTTATTGGTGACTTTGTGGTTGGTCCTGGTAAAGTCGACATCACTGTGAAGCCGGGTGAATCAAAGATTGTAGAGATGACTGTCACCAACCGAACCGGCGAACGGCGAAGATTTAACGTCACTGTCGAAGATGCAAAAGGTTCTACAGACCCTGCAACGTCTATTGTGCTTCTCGGGGACGATACAGGACCATACTCAATGAAAGATTTTGTCTCTGTTCCACACGTGTCGTTTGAGCTTGAACACAACATGCGAGCACGAATCCCCGTCACCATATCACTGCCTTCAAATGCAGACCCTGGAGGACGCTACGGGAGTGTGCTTGTTGATACGGTCGCAATCGATGCAGAAGCAGGTGTTACCAATGAAACCGTACCACAATCAGCCATCATCGCGCGTATCGGGACACTCTTCTTTGTCACCATTCCGGGACCAACGGTAAAAGAAGGACAGCTCAAAGACTTCGGCACTGTTTCAGATAAGACGTTTTATCAACAGAGCCCTATTAATTTTGGTATCCTTTTTGAAAATACGGGTGCAATTCACCTTGCGCCGTATGGAGAAATGCGTATCAAGAATATGTTTGATGAAGAAGTCGGGTTTCTTCAGCTCGATCCATGGTTTGTTCTTCCGCAGTCGGTGCGTCTTCGAGAGGTATCGTGGGATAGAGCGTTTCTTTTTGGGCGGTACACCGCAACGGTAAACGTAAATCGAAGCTATGACGACACTATCGATACGCTGAGCTACTCATTTTGGGTACTTCCGTGGAAACCACTTGCGGGGGGTTTTGTTCTACTCTTTGCATTCTTCTTTATCATCCGGACCTTCTTTAAAAAATTTGAATTTAAACGTAAGTAATCACGGAGCGTATGCATGTTCGTGATATGATTGTGAGCGCTCTTTCCGCGCTCATCTGTACCCCGATGCTTATTGTTCTATGTATCGCATTCGTGAGTGCCGAGACGATGCAGAGCTCAAATTACCGTATCCAGAGTGACTCGGTGAACTTTGGTGGCGGATTCTCTACCTCGACGAATTATGCGCTTGAATCGACTGCTGGAGAGATTGCAACCGGTGATCTCTCTGGTACGAATTATAATCTTAAAGCCGGGTATCAGCAGATGGTGACAACGTACATTGCGATGACTGCTGCGAGTAGCGTCACCATGACTCCTTCCATCCCGGGTATTTCTGGTGGTATTGCAAATGGTTCTACGACAGTCACCGTGACGACAGACAGCGCTTCTGGATACCAGGTAACCATTTCAGCATCACAGAGTCCCGCAATGCAGAAAGGGGCAGATACGATTGCAGACTACGTCCCTGGGGGTGCTCCCGATTTTACTTTTACGACTGATGCCACAGATGCGCATCTCGGGTACTCGCCCTCTGGAGTAGATGTGGCGACACGTTTTAAGGATGATGGAGTGGGTACGTGTAACACAGGATCAAGCGAGACAGCGCTCGCTTGTTGGGATGGGCTCAGTACCACACCACGTGAAATTGTCCGTCGCACCTCTGCAAATACTCCACTTGGTTCAACCACGACCGTGCATTTCAGAGTGGGGATTGGCGGTTCGGTGGTACAGACCAGTGGGACGTATATCGCGACCACAACACTTACGGCGGTATCGTTGTAGGGTATACTTTGCATATGTTTCGATACTGTATCTTTGTGTTGCTCATCATGAGCCTCGTTGTCCCGTACTCATTACTCTATGCGGTGACGAGTGAGTTCACCGTGCGGACACTCATTGGGATTGATACGACACCTCCCACTACTCCCGTAGGACTCACCGCTACACCGGTCACCTATTCACAAATCAATCTTTCATGGCTTTCCTCGACTGACGATATCCTTTTAAGTGGGTACCAGGTATGGCGGGACGCAGTGCAAATAGCGACAACTACCGCAACCACCTACGTGGATACTGGACTTACTGCGAGTACTACCTATACCTACACCATTACCGCGTATGACCACGTGTTCAATGTGTCGAGCTCCTCGGTACCTGTGGCGACCACGACGCCAAGTATTCCCGTACCCCCTCCTGCATCGACCAGTACTCGTTCGACCCAAGGTGGTCTCCGGCCATTTGCCGATATGCTCATCTCTCTTGAAATTTTGCCACAGAAAGATTCAGTCATTATTCGGCATGAGACGAACATGTTTACTCGTGCCGTGATTAAGTGGGGTAAGACGACCTCGTATGAACTCGGCTCACTTGCAGAGCAGGCATTTTCAAAAAAGCATGAGTCGCGCATTGTGGGACTCACTCCGGGAACGACGTACCAATTTGTCATTGAGGGTGAAGACGAGTATGGGCGGTATGGCAGGATGCATGTTGGGACATTCACCACGCTTCCACCTGATGATATCTTTCCTCCGGGGAATGTGACACAGCTTCGAGGAGTGCGCGAGGGGAATGACATCGCTCTCTCATGGCAATTACCCGAGGACCCTGACCTTGCGTACGTGCGCGTGGTGCGAAATGACCGATTCTATCCGAGTGATATTGCGGATGGGTGGGTGGTGTATGAGGGTTTGGCACGTGATTTTAGAGATGTGGGTGTTGGACAATCAGCGCAGTATTATAGCGTATTTAGCTACGACACTTTGGGGAACATATCCTCCGGCGCGGTCCTCCTTGTGCGACCGGTGGGAAGTGACACAGCGACAACAACACCACTCCCTGGAGAAATCGACACCACGAAAAATACAATTGCCATCTCTTTTTCAGATGTACTCTTCATACAAGAAGGGGAGAGACTTCCAAGCACTGAAGGCAGGGTTGTGCTCAATGGTGCAAAACAGCTCACCATCGCGGTGCCGTACGCGCTCGTTCCTGAACACCTCAAAACGATTCTTGTGGTCATTGGGGACAGTACCGATCCAGAGCGTACGTTTCAATTTTTGCTCCGGGTGAATCCTGAACGCACATATTACACGAGTACGCTCGCGCCACTTGGCGTCGGTGGAGATTTTCCATTCTCCATTGCGATTTTTGATTATACGACTGCCCAGATTGGGTATGCACGTGGGATACTGACATCGTTGATTACGACTATCGTGACCGAGGTCGATACCGCTTCATACCAAAGTTTCTTTGCCTACCTGCTCGCATTTTTTACCTCGTACCTTTTCTGGTTCATACTGTTTCTCATGAGTCTCATCCTCATGGGGTGGAGACTCGTGCGGCGGAAAGATGAAAAAGAGAAAAAATCGTGAGTAGTGTGCGTACGTATGTTTTTGGAGAAAACATACGTACGCACTCCCCACCAGACGCCACGATTCAATATACCAAGTGCTATACTGTAACGAGTTACTTTAATCATACCTATGACACAAAAAATACGCGTAGCAATAAATGGTTTTGGGCGCATTGGGCGGACTTTTTTCCGCATGACGTATGGGCACCCCGATATCGAGGTGGTGGTGGTGAATGACCTCGGTGATATCAATAATGTGGCATACCTTCTTGAGTATGATTCTAGTTATGGCCGTACGCCATATACTGTCTCTGTGTCTGACGGAGCACTGTGTATTGAGGAGAACGTCATTCGCTACACGAGTGAACGAGAGATTACAACATTGCCATGGGGTGATATGGGGATTGATATTGTCGTTGAAGCAACAGGCGTGTACACCTCATATGAAAAAGCAAAGGGGCATTTGAGCGCGGGAGCAAAACGTGTGGTCATTACGGCTCCACTGAAACACGAGGGGAAAGATAGCGCACTCGCGAAGACGGTGCTTGTGGGTATGAATACCGATGCGCTCGCATCGTGTGCCATTTCTTCAAACGCCTCGTGTACCACAAATGCAACAAGTCCACTTGTTGCAATTCTCGATGCAACGATTGGCATAGAGAAGGCAATTTTGAATACGGTGCACGCGTACACCGCTTCACAATCACTCGTTGATGGCCCGAGTAAAAAGGATATGCGAGAGGGAAGGTCTGCGAGTCAGAATATCGTCCCCTCCGCAACCGGAGCAGCGATTGCAACAACGCTTGTCCACACCGCTCTTCTGGGGAAGTTTGACGGCATTGCCATTCGCGTGCCGGTACCGGTTGGTTCAATTGTTGATTTCACCTTCCTTGCAAAGCGAGCGACATCGGTTGCAGAGGTAAATGCCATACTCACGGATGCCACCACAAAAGCACCATGGAAGGGTGTGTTTGCGGTGACTACTGCACCCATTGTTTCATCTGATATTATTGGTACCGAGCTCGCGTCGGTTGCAGATCTTTCTTTTACGCGTGTCGTTGACGGGGACCTGGTCAAGGTACTCGCTTGGTACGACAATGAGATGGGCTACACCAGCACCCTCATACAGCACGTCCTTGCTGTTGCTCGATTGCGTAAGGACTCATAATCATAATTTTTTGTATATGCAGATATATGTTGCGACAGACCACGCAGGATTTGCGCTTAAAGAGAAAATCGTTGAGCATGTCCGTGATGTCCTTGGGTATGAAGTGATTGATTTTGGTGCACACGAACTCGTGGTTGGAGATGATTACCCAGAGTACATACGACAGGCGGGAAGCGCCGTATCGGAGAGTCCACACAATACGAAAGCAATTATCTTTGGTGGATCAGGGCAGGGAGAAGCGATTGTTGCAAATAGGTTTCAAAACGTGCGCGCGATTGTGTACTACGGTGGAAACCTTGAGATAATTCGACTTTCTCGTGAACATAATGATGCAAATGTACTTTCCTTTGGTGCACGATTTATCAGTGTCGCGGATGCGCAGGAGGCAGTCGCACTTTGGCTCTCGACGCCGTTTCGCGAAGAGGAGCGCCATGTGCGACGTATTGCACAGATTGATAACGTATAATTTTCTGTATGTCACCCATTGTTCCTGCAGTCATACCGACGTCATTCGCTCACCTTGTATCGACGATTGAGCTCGTTACGCCCTTTACCCATGAAATACAGATTGATGTGGTAGATGGGGTCTTTGTGCCATATACCTCGTGGCCCTACCTCGGAGAGGCTCATATCTCAGACCTCGCTCCCTATACGAAAGAGTTTTTGGTGGAAATGGATCTCATGCTCATGGAGCCAGAACACGTACTCCGTACATACCTAGAAACTGGGGTACGAAGGGTGGTCGTGCACCTTGAGAGCGTTCACAATCTCTCTTCCATTCTTGCGCTCAAAAAAGAGTTTGATTTTAAGCTTGGATTTTCCATCAATAATGATACGCCACTCTCGGTACTCACCGATGTCATCGCGTCTTCGGACTACGTACAGCTCATGGGAATTGCGCACATTGGGGTGCAGGGACAGCCATTTGATGAACGGGTGCTCGAACGTATTACCGCACTCAGGCTCGCATACCCGACACTCCTTATCAGCATCGATGGGAGCGTTTCGGTAGACACCGTGGGAAGACTTGCCCATGCGGGAGCAGATCGGTGCGTTTCAGGGTCTGGCATTGTAAAGCAGGAACGTCCGGGTGATGCATACGAAGAGCTTGTGTCACTCTTTTCGATTGCATCGTAGTATGCCTCGAGGTCATGGCTAGGTATACGCATACACGTTTCTGCAATCAACAGGTGCAATAGTTGCGTACCAATCTTCTGGGGTATACTTACCGGTATGCATTACGTATCAGATGACGAGATCCACGCGCTTGAGGTGCAAGCGAACGAAATTCGACAGAGTATTATTGAGATGCTCGTCGAAGCGGGGAGTGGCCATACTGCCGGCCCCCTTGGTATGGCAGATATTTTTACCCTTTTGTACTTTGCGGTGCTTCGACATGATCCAAAGAATCCATTTTGGACTGAGCGTGATCGGGTGATTCTTTCAAATGGACACATTTGCCCGGTACTCTACGCAACGATGGCACATGCAGGCTACTTTCCTGTTGAAGAATTGCTCACCTTGCGTAAGTTTGGCTCACGACTACAGGGACACCCACACACCGAATCACTCCCGGGGATTGAAACGAGCTCCGGGCCGCTTGGCTCAGGCCTCTCACAAGCACTTGGCATGGCACTTGCCGAGCGTATTGATAATCCATACTCTGCAAAATACTTCTACTGCTTCATGGGTGACGGTGAGCTCAATGAGGGGCAGGTGTGGGAAGCGCTCATGCATGCAGGAAAAGAAAAGCTTCACAACCTCATTGCAATTGTCGATCGCAATGGTATTCAGATTGATGGGTACACGAAAGACGTGATGCCACTTGAGCCACTTCGTGAGAAATTTGAATCATTCAATTGGGATGTGCAGGAAGTTGATGGACACAACATCCGTGCGGTGAACGATGCCATTGGAAAGGCACAGTCGGTGTACGGTCAACCGTCGATGATTATTGCACATACCATTGCGTCAAAGGGTGTCGATGTATTTGAGCGTGACTTCCGGTGGCACGGTAATCCTCCCGGGCTCGGGCCTGAGGATTTTGTGAAGAAATCAGAGCAGGCAAAGGTTGCCCTCGAAAAACTGCGCACGCTCGATGGGTACCTTACCCATGAGGGATAGGTGCATGTTTTTGTCACGACGCATTTTCTTTAATTAGTAATTATTTCACTATGTCCAACTACCAACTCGCACGACACATCAACCCCAACCTGTTTACTGCAGGGGTTGAAACGGTGCCAAATAGAAATGGTTACGGCGACGGGCTCAAAGAGGCTGGCGAAGCGGATGTGCGCGTAGTCGCGCTCTCAGCAGACCTTACCTCATCGACAAAAACGAATGTGTTTGCTGAAGCATTCCCAAAGCGTTTTGTGCAGACGGGTATCGCGGAGCAGTCAATGGCATCGGTCGCCGCGGGAATGGCGGCCATGGGGAAGATTCCATTCTTTGCGTCGTACGCAGCTTTTTCACCGGGGAGGAATTGGGAGCAAATTCGAACGACGATTGCATACAACGGTGCGAATGCAAAAATTATCGGCGCGCATGCGGGGGTATCAGTTGGTCCAGACGGTGCAACCCACCAAGCGCTTGAGGACATTGCGACGATGCGCATTATTCCACGTATGGTGGTGATTGTCCCTTGTGACTACCATGAAGCGAAGCGGGCGACACTCGCGATGGCGAAGTATGTGGGTCCGGCGTACCTGCGCCTCGCGAGAGAGGCGAGTCCTGTTATCACGACACCAGGCTCTCCATTTCACATTGGAAAAGCAGAAGTGTTTCTTACCCGCGTTCCTGAACATACAAAAACAGTGGGAATTATTGGAACGGGAATTATTTCATACCAGGCACTCCTCGCTGCAAAGATACTCAATGAGCGGGGAATTGGTGCTTCGGTACTCCATGTGGCAACCATTAAACCACTTGACACCGAGGCGGTACGACAGTTTGCAGAATCGCATGATGTGCTTGTCACCGTGGAGGAACACCAGCGTGTGGGAGGTCTTGGGAGTGCTGTTACTGAGTACCTCAGTCTCGTCCGTCCTACAAAGATTTTGAGACTGGGTGTTGATGATGTGTTTGGGCAGTCGGGAACTTCAGAAGAGCTATTTGCGCACTACGGCATTGACGGCGCAAGTATCGCGCGCGAAGCAGAGAAGTTTATAGGGTAGTTGGGGAAATTATTTAGAGCTCATACAAAAACCGCGCGCCGTAGGCGCGCGGTTTTTATTTTCGTGTGATTATTACCCAAGTGCTTTTGCAACTGTTTCGGACATTGCTTCGAGTGATGTATTTGATTTTACCAAATATGCTTCAATACCAAGCGCCTCTACTTTTTGTCGAGTAATGTCATTATCAAGATTGGTCAATACAATTACTTTGATCGCACTTGTTTCTTTTGAATAATTTCGAATGCGTTCCATAAAAAGCGCAGCATGCATAGAATGAGTCATTACATCAAGGAGAATAAGATCGGGAATATCGTTTGCAAGAATTGCTTGTAAACCGTCTTCACTAGTTTCAGCGGTTTTGACAAGATATCCGTTTGCTATCAGTTTTGACTGTAATGCTTCTCGGAGATCCTTTTCGTCTTCAATGATGAGAATTTTTTTCATAGTATGTTTTTGGATAGTATGTATTATACAATTTCAATCTTGTTTGGCACATAGTACTCCGGCGCATTTTTGAGATATTCGAGAATTTTTTCGCGCGTGAGGAGTCCGTGCTGCGCGCCAATGTGTTGCACGACGGACATTGAGTTGATAGGTCCCCACGAGAGCGCAGTCTTTACGTCGTGTCCTAAGATGAGTGCACTCACGAAGGTGGATGAAAATGAGTCACCGGCACCGGTGCGAGAGACTGGCTCTTTTGGATCTGGGTACATAGGCATGTGCCACACGGTGTCACCCTCGAGCGCGTAGGCACCACGTGGCCCGTCCGTGATCACGGGAATCTTTGGTCCTAACTCCCTCATCTTTCGGACAAGGGTCGGAATATCACTTTCATCAGTTTTCAGAATATCCTGTGCTTCTTCTTTGTTACAGAAGAATATTTCAGTGACCGCGTAGAGATCTTTCAGTTCCTCATACCCCAGGCGGATTTGAAACGTACCTGGTTGAAAGGCGAGTTTTGTCTCTGGATGTTCCGCGACATAGCGTGCTACTTCGTGATGAAATGCAACCCCATTCTCACCAATTGATGAAAAATAGATGAAGCGTGGAGGGGTGCGAAAATCAGGCAGGAGGTACGGGTACTCTTCATGCTTGATAAGTATGGTGCGCTCTGCACCATAGCGGAGAATGTAGTGGTAGTTGGTCTTTTTCCCTTCATGGATTTTCACAAAATCTGTATCGATGCCTTCTTTGCGGAGAGTATCGAGACAATCAGTGCCATTACGGTCGTGGCCGAGGTTCGACACGAGCGCTGCGCGAAGCCCGAGTCTGTGGGCTGCGACTGCTGCGTTTGTAGAGTTTCCCACTGCGTTCACTATCGTTACGTCTTTGTACGGGAGTTTCCCTCCAAATTCCATCTCGAGTTTCTTCCGTCCTGTCTTTTCATCGACCGTTATTTTTGCGTCTTCTTGTGATAATTCGATAAATGCGTCTATTGTGGTGTCGCCTATTGCAACGAAGTCATATTGTTGTGCCATACCGATTGATTGTACCACCTCGACCCAATTTCACGTGCTATAGTAATGGGATTATTATCAGTTCGTACATACAAACACCTATGGCACTCATCTACATCACTCGACACATTCCGGACATCGGTATCAATCTTCTTCGTGCGGCAGGACACACGGTAGAGGTGAGTACCAAAAACGGAGTACTCACCCATACGGAGCTCATTCATGCACTCGGTCAAAAGCCGTATGACGCCGTCATAACACTCCTCACCGACAGCATCACGAAAGAAGTGTTCGATGTCGTACCAACGGCAAAGATTTTTGCAAACTATGCAGTGGGGTACAACAACATCAACCTTGACGATGCACAGAGCGCTGGTGTAACGATTACCAATACACCGGGAGTACTCACCGATAGTGTTGCAGAGTTTACCATTGCACTCATGCTTGCACTTGCTCACCGCATCCCAGAGTCGGAGGTATTTACGAGAGCAGGAAAATTCGAGGGATGGGCACCAGAGCTTTTTTTGGGGACAGATTTAAAAGGGAAGACACTTGGCATCCTCGGTGCGGGACGCATTGGATGTGAGGTGGCACGTGGTGCGTACCATGGTCTCGGAATGCACATTACGTACACGGATGTCGCACCGTCTCCCATCCTTGAAAAGGAATGTAAAGCGACGTACCTGGAGTCAGTCGACTCGTTACTTCGAGATGCCGACGTGGTGTCCATCCATGTCCCCCTTCTCCCTGCAACAGAACATCTCATAAACGCTGACCGACTCGCGCTCATGAAGCCGAGTGCACTCCTCATCAATACCTCGCGAGGGCCAGTTGTCGATGAAGTGGCATTGGTGAGTGCACTCAAAGCAGGGACAATTCGTGGAGCTGGACTTGATGTGTTTGAGCATGAGCCACAACTTACCGCAGGGCTTGCAAATCTTCCCAATGTCGTACTCACTCCGCATATTGCCTCTGCTTCGGAAGAGACACGTGCAGAAATGTCGGTCATTGCGGCACAAAATGTCATTGATTTTCTCGCTGGTGAGACTCCAGCACATGTGGTCCATGCATAGCGGTGGTGCTGGGTAGGGATGAGACCATAGAAGATAGAATACATTTTAGGATTTCATACAAGAAAATTGTAAGAAATTT
>CAZDUC010000027.1:0-10920 GCA_964508585.1 uncultured Candidatus Saccharibacteria bacterium | reverse complement strand
TACCATAAAGTGAGGGAGACGACCGCAACACCAGCGGTCGTTTTGTTTTGACTTTGTACCGATGTGACAGACGAAAGGATGCCGTCAGGCGACTAAATCGAGGTCGAGAATACTTAGTAGAACTAGAGCGTAGCGAATAATTATACTTAATAACTCGTGACCACAAATTTAGAAGCCATATTTATCAATGTTTTTCGAGGCACCATAATATGTGTTCAGAACTTTCTTTGTTTAATCTTCCTATAATCCCAGACAAATGAGACTGCACAAGCAATAGCATAAAGAAATAATATCTCAACCATTAATCCCGTAACTAGCCCAAACGGAGTTGATATTTTGATAGGTTGGTGGAATTCTTCAGAAGTGCAATTTGTACATCCACTATCAGTCATCAAGGAGTTTAGATTGGTTTCAGTAGTAAAAACATTTTCTCCAATATAAAACACAGGGATGGCAAGAAACACGGCCGGATAAGCCACCACCATACCCACCTTATCAAAAGTATGTAACTCACGAGGTTCCTTACTACGAGTTGTATTATACGAAGAGAGAAAAAATGTGCTGATAAGAATATAAACTACTAAAGCTAAAAGTAATTTAATTTTGAAAGATGAAGGTTTAAAGAAAGTATTCATATACCCTAAATTATAGCACTCGCTGTTCTACCTCCAAACTAAACTTTTACTACACTCTGAAGACTTTCAATAGCCAAGTAAATGTAACTCCGTGAAAGCAAAAGTTCTGAAAGCCAGACAATGGAGGTCACTACAGGTAAAAGAGTGCTTAGTATAAATCTACATGAAGTGTAGATTTAACTTAGATAAAACTTTCTAGGGATAGTTTTATCATGATCACAAAGTGCACCAAAAAAATTTCAATATATATGCCTGTCCTCTTTTCTTTCAAAATTCAATCTACTGTCAACTGTTACTAAGCCAGTGCAAAAAACTCGGAAGGATCAAACGTATTGTATAATTATCATATCAAATAACATATGGAAAAAATTTCACAAGGTATCATTGTTCTCACTTTATTATGTACGCTCATAATTTCACTTTTCACTTTTTTTAACCAAAAAGAGAGAGACGGCTATGAAGTACCAATTATCGATGAGAGTGGTACATTGACTTACGGGAGTAAGAACTGGGTGATATCCTTTAAGATGCCGATTGGTTATGAAATTGGAAAATATTACGAATCAGCTAATTCTCCAACATCGCTCACATTAACTATTTTCGACCCCCAATATAAATACTTAAATGATATTGTAATTGATGAAAAAGCAGCTGTAGAGATATCATTGAGTCAAACTAGTTATGGTTCCCCAGTCGAAAAAATGATTTCTACCACTCCAGATATCTATTCTATTGTCTTAAATCCCTCGTATGACAGTCTCACCTCGGTCATGCCTAAATATCGCTCACAATACAAACCAACAGATGTAGCGGGTATAAAAATGATGCGGGGGAAAACTGAAGTTCACATGGGACCATTGCACATGGTCCAGGATCAGGTAATAGGTTTCTCCGGCTATGATTGGATAGAGATTAAGGCTGAAGCTGAGCAAAACAATTACAATGCAATAAAGAGTGCAGAAAAAGCATTGAACGAAGTGATCTCAACGATAGTAATAAATCCTATAAATTAATATCTATTATTGGAATAATACCGAGAGATATGGTCAGTTTACAGTCCCCGTTTCCTCACAAACAAATGAACTACCTCGGCCTGAAGGCACGAGGTATCAATTTGAGCTCAAACCTCGCACTTAACAGAAAGTCTCTCTACTTTACATCTTCGCAGACAGGAGTATCATTATAGGTATATGGAGATACGCGATCTTACAAAGGAAGCGGTTCTCATCAGCGAAGATGCAACATTTCGTGATGCAATCGCGCTCATGGTAAAGAAACAAACCAACTCACTGCTCGTTGTTGGTACAAATGGTGTGCTTTCCGGTGAGGTGAACGTGTCTGACTTACTCGACGCGATTGTTCCTACCAATCTAGACGGAGACCATGTCACGAAGCGACTCGGGACCGAAGAACTGTTCGAGATGGCAGTCAAGGATGCTGAGGGTAAGGAAGTCCGAGATTTCATGAATACCGATTTTCAATCTGTATACGTAGATGATTCACTTATCACCATTGCGGGGATTGCAATCGCTCATCAAACTGGACACATTCCTATTGTTGACCATGACGAGAGACCTATCGGGGTCATCTCCCGTCGAGGACTGAAGCATATCCTTGCAAAATACCTCAATATCCGCGATAATCACTAGTCCAATCCCAAAAACAGTGGCATGACAGCTCTTTTGTCGTGCAGTTGTCTTTGAGATGGGTTAGAAAAATAAATATTGACAACGCTTTTACTTGTTGTCTACATACTATGTAACTACTTACATTGCCTTATGCTTACTGTAGAATCAGCCCTCGCGCTATTTTTTATGCTTGCCGTATCGAGCATCTCACTTTTTGTTGCACAACGAATAAAAATACCACACACCGTTTTTCTTGTGGGTATCGGAGTCGTCCTCGCTTCTCTTTCTTCACTTCCCTATCTCCACTTCATGGATGATCTCACGCTGACTCCCGAACTACTTTTCTTCATATTTCTCCCCATCCTCATTTTTGAATCTGCATACAATATCAATATTAAACACCTCACCGATGATGCACCAATCATCAGTATTCTCTCGTTTGTCAGTCTCATCGTCTCAACGTTTCTCATTGGTTTTGGACTCGATGCGGTACTTACTTTCGTTGGGTTTGAAATTCCCTTCCTGCTCTCACTCACTTTTGGTGCAATCATCTCTGCAACTGACCCTGTTGCTGTACTCTCACTCTTTAAGGAGTATGGGGCGCCGAGAAGACTCTCACTTATTTTCGAAGGTGAGAGTATTTTTAATGATGGTACTGGTGTCGCACTCTTCCTCGTCGTACTTGCGATTGCAGAATCAGGAGTGTATGGCACGAGCGACATTCTTCACGGCACTCTTTCGTTCATTATTATGGTAGTAGGGGGTATAGTATTTGGACTTATCTTTGGTGGACTATTTGCAAAAATCATTGGCTACACGAGGTCAAATGAATTTGCATCAATCACTCTCACCATGGTACTCGCGCACACGACATTTATCTGTGCTGAGCTGTTTTCACACAATGTCAGTATTGGTGGTACACACATTCTCCTCTCTTCAATCATTGCCACCGCAACAGCGTCGCTCCTCATGGGTAATTACGGACGCTACAAACTCCCCGTGCATGCACTCGAGTTTGTGGAAAAGTACTGGAGTCAATTTGCATTCCTCGCAAACTCACTCATTTTCATCATGATCGGTATGCTTGCGGTCACCCTTCCACCTACCACATACACACTCATTGTGCCCATTATGGTGACTATTCTTATTGTTGCTACTGCACGAGCTATTTCTATCTACCCAGTGGTCGGCCTCTACAACAGCATCGCATCCTCAGAAAAACGTATCCCTCGAGCATGGCAACATGTACTCTCCTGGGGAAGCCTTCGTGGAGCTCTTGCGGTCACCATGGTACTCATGATCCCTGACACACTTTCTTTTCCTGACTGGAATTACCTCTTTACTCCAAAAGAATTTATTCTTGCGCTCACCGTGAGCTGTGTCTTTGCAACACTATTCATCAAAGCAACGACTATTGGCCTCCTCATGGGCAAACTCCACCTCAACACGTTTACCAAGATAGAAGAAATCAACTACCGTGAAATGCTCATTTACATTTATGACACCACGATACGCAAGCTCAATGAGCTCCACACAAAGGGCTATCTCACGAAGGATGCATTTGACGCTCTCGCAGAAGAACAACATGCACACATCAGAAGTGTGTTCGATGAACTAAAGTCCTACGTGCACGAGCCTCGTATGCTTGAAAAAGTAATCAGGCTCTACGCCATCGGTATAGAGCGTCGTTCCATACAGAAACTGTACGCTGCGGATGAAATAAATGAACGCGTTATACGACGCGTGATGGCAAAGTTGGAGTATCAAACACACGCTATAGAGCAAGATCATTTTGATGCACGCACCCACGAGCATGGCACGTCTCAAGATGTGTTTGAAATACTTGCGAAATTCATACGAATACTATCCTTGAGACAACCCTCCAAAGAAGAACTCATTAAGGATGAGTACCTTTACTACCGGTCGCTCGCTATCATTTCTCGCAAAGTGCATAAAGAGCTCGGCTATCTCAACACCTGTTTTGAAGAAGCATTTTCTGCACCTCATACCGCGGTGCACGAGATTATGAACGTATACGAGACTTTCAGAGAAGGATCTATAAAAAAGATGCAGTCACTTCACACAGAGCATCCTGCCCTTCTCAAAGCACTTGACGCATCACTTACTCGTTGTGCTCTCCACACCCTCGAAGTCGAGACACTTTCACGACTTAAGGAGCGCGCTATGGTGACTCAGAAAGTCTCTATTGCACTTGCAGAGCGTCTCGATAAAGAATATCAGCACCCGTAGGTAGGTAGAGTTGTGGATGGTCGACATACGATGTCGACCATTTCAATAATGTATAACAGAGGTTGACGCACTATATGAGAGGAGTATGATGGCGGTTGGTTTTTTGTTCTTAACATATTTTCTAGAGAAAGGTACTAAACCATGGGAAGAGGTCAATCTACCGCCTTCTTTGCAATTGTTGCTGCAGCTCATCAAAAAAAGATGGAACTATACAACAATCTGAGAAGAACTCCTTCACTGAGTGGCTGCTACTTCCTTACCGATTCACACGGTGATGAGGGTGAGCAGAATCAATTCATCTTGCATGTGACTAAAGCTGCCAAAACCGGCCTCGCGGAACACGCTACTCCGATGGCACAACTTTTGTTCTTTTGGTCACGCGTCGCGCATATCGTCGAGATGAACATCAAAAAGCAATTGGCCAAGGGTAGACCTGTCATCATGGTCGGGTTTGGGGGTTCTGTACTTGCGCATGCAAGCGCGCGTGTTCAATCAGAAAACGAAAGACATGCGTTGTTTGCGACTCATATGGCAATTGTGCAACAGTGCGTATATGGCATGGGCATCGATCCTCCGAATTACATCTACCTCGAAGCGGACCCACACAACCTACATGACCATAAGCACCTTGACCAAAAGTGTCATGCTGCGAATGTGACCTACATGAACTCGTTCTTTCGTGACTATGGCAATCTCCCAGGACAAACAGTCCATGTAATCTCTGCTGATGAACCGAGTGACTTTATCCACGCAAAAGCACTTAAACTCATCTTACAACAGGTTCAACAGCAACCAGCTAGGATGTCTGCGTAGTATCAAGCAGTCTCATAAAACACCCGCCTCAACAGCGGGGGTTTTCTTTTATACACTGGTACTCTGAAAACGGGCGCCCCGTAGGGGGCGCCCGTTTCTTTCTTTGTATCTCAAAATCTAGTACGACTTCAATCGCCGTGCCTTGTCGTGCTGGCGAATCTTTTCGAGTGCCTTTGCCTCAATCTGCCTGATACGCTCACGGGTCACGCCAAACTCCTTCCCCACTTCTTCAAGGGTGTGATAGGTGCCATCGAGGAGCCCATGGCGCATTTCGAGAATCTTACGTTCCTTCTCTGAGAGTGATGCGAGTATCTCCTGCATCTGATCAGCGAGAATGCGGTGAGCCACCTCTTGATCTGGAGCGATAATCTTATCGTCCGCAATAAAGTCTGAAAGTCGTGAGCGATCATCATCGTCGCCTATCGGGAGCTCAAGTGAAATCGTGTCCTGACTGATTTTCTCAATTTGGTATATTTTTTCAACTTCCACATCCATCTCTGTAGCAATTTCCTCTGCCATAGGGTCACGTCCGAGGTCTTGTGCGAGTCGTCGCGCTACCTGCTTGTACTTTGCCATCGTCTCTACCATGTGAACAGGAATACGGATGGTACGGGATTGATCAGCGAGTGCACGAGTAATTGCCTGACGAATCCACCATGTTGCATACGTTGAAAACTTAAAGCCTTTGGTGAAGTCGAATTTATCAACTGCTTTGAAGAGTCCGAGGTTTCCCTCCTGAATGAGATCAAGAAGGGTAAGGTCAGGACTTCTCCCGACGTACTTCTTTGCAATCGACACCACAAGGCGAAGGTTTGCGCGTGCGAGGAGATTTCGCGCTTCAGAATCGCCGTCCACGATACGCTTCGCGAGCACACGTTCTTCGTGTGCGGTAAGGAGAGGGTACTGGCCGATTTCTCGAAGGTACATTTGAATCGAGTCATATGCGCTATCGCTCCGTTTGTACACATTCTTTCGGTCGAGCAGACTGCTGTCTGGTTCATCGCCGAGCATGCCTCCACTGCCAATCACATCAATGCTCGCAGCAGAGAGACGGTCATAGAGTGTTTCAAGAAATGTCACATCTCGTTCGATAGTTGGAAATTCTTTGAGAATCTCGTCGTATGTGATGTACCCTCTTCCACGCCCCAGAACGAGAAGCATGTCTGCTTTCTGTTCAAGGAGGATTTCGTTCTTTGATCGCTTCTGTGGTACGACTTTTTTCTTTGGAGCAACTGCCTTTCGTGGCGAAGTGACCGTCTTTGGTGCAACCTTCTTTGCAACCACTTTCTTTGACACAACCTTCTTTGTGACTACTTTCTTTGCAACCACTTTCTTTGACACAACCTTCTTTGCCACTTTTTTTGCAGAATGTGCTTTCGCAGGGACTTGCTTTTTTGGCACTGACTTAATGACCGCCTTTTTCACAGGCGGTGTTGTTGTTTTATTTATCTTTTTAGCTACCGCCTTCTTTGCCATATTGAACTCACACTATACCCTAAAACACAAAAAAGTCCATATTGTCTACGCACACTCACGCGATGTGGACTGTATATAGATAATAACCTACTTTATAGCCTTTATGTTGCATGTTCAGCACCCTGCCGTTCAATACGAACCACTGACTGAAGCATCTGTTCGGCAGACTTCATCTGTGCGACCAGTGTGAGCATGTCCGTATCATCACCGCTCGTTTCAAGGGCAACGAGTGCTCTTCGTAGTGCTCCGAGGCGCTCGCGAGCAATCGTGTGCGTGTATTGAGTCAGAACGTCAGAAATTTCCTCGAGAAAGTACTGTTCACGAAGTCCTTCAAGATGCTCTTCGAGCGTAAATATCTCGGCCTGCATTCGTTGCGTTACCTCGCCATACAAAAACGTGTGCATGTCTTCTGGACTGAGTATCTGCTCCATGTGTGTTTTGATAGACGAACCAATCCAGGCACGTTCGTTGACGCACACATGGACAAGTGCACGCAGATGGTTGTACAGCCCGTCTCGGCGATGGGTGCTCATCACTTTTTTTGCTGGTTCTGCATGTTTTTCTGCTACATGTTCTCTCTGTGACGCTTTTTGTTGAACGGCTTCGATACGCTCCACCTCGTGATGGATACCTTCTTTTGTTGCACCGATTGCCTCTGCAATAATTCCCTCGAAATGCTCTCGGTCAATACGGTTTTCCATCATCACAAGTAGCGGGAGTACTTCTTCACGGACACGAAGCTTGTACGTGCGATCATCCTTCATTCCCTCTTTGAGCACAATGAGAAGAAACTCCACAACATGAACCGCGTTTCCAATGAAGTGTTTAAAGTCATGGGGGTTCACCTTAATGATATCTGCAGGATCCTTTCCTCCTTCAATGCGGGCAACCTTGACGTCCATCCCACGCGAGAGCATCATGCCCGAAACACGCTTCACCGCAGTCACCCCTGCTCTATCTGAGTCGAGTGCGAGCACAATGCGGGTTGAAAGTCTCTCGAGGAGCGCAAGATGATGCGGAGTGAACGCGGTGCCAGAAACGGCAACCGCATTCGTGTACCCTGCTTGGTGCGAGAGCACGAGATCAAATTGTCCTTCCACGATGAGTGAAAAATCATAGTGACGAATTCCTTGCTTTGCCTTGTCGTATCCATAGAGAATGTCTGATTTCACAAAGAGTGCTGTCTCTGGTGAATTGACGTACTTTGGAATACCATCTTCTTTTTTGAGCGTCCGTCCTGAGAATGCCACGACTCGTCCCGAGGTATCGAAAATGGGAAACATGATACGGTCACGGAAGACATCGTATGGCTCCTTCCCTTGATCAGCTTTTTTAATGAGTCCAGCTTCGAGCATCTGTTCATCGGTAAAACCCTTTGTATGGAGGTATGTGCGGAGCGCGCGCCACTCGTCCTTTGCGTAGCCAATTCGCCAGGTGTGAATCGTGTGTGTGGTCACCCCACGCTCTTGTATGTACGCGTCGACGAGTGGTGCATCTTCACGGTTTTTGAAAAAGTACTGTGTCGCCTCCTCGAGGAGTGCATACTGCACATCCCGCGCATCGCGCTTTTTCGGGTCTTCGGGGACAAGCTCCACATGCGCTCGCTCGGCAAGTATTTTGAGTGCCCCTTTAAAATCGACGCCCTCCATCTCCTGAATGAACGTGAACATATCGCCACCTTTCTGAGAAGAAAAACAGTAGTACATACCCCGATCTGGAGATACGTAGAACGACGGTGTCTTTTCATTCGTGAAGGGTGACTTTGCTTTATAGTTTTTGCCCGCGAGTTTAAGCTCCACATAGCTTCCCACGACCTCGACAATGGTGAGGCGCTCCTTAATTTGCTCAACCGCAGTACGTGACATAGTCTGTGTATTATACGCGATTTGTGACCATGAAAACAGCCGGCGCGCGCTATGAGCGCGCCGGCGGTTTTCGTCCTCCATTTACTACACCGCGCGTCCACACAAAGCTTCAATAGCATTGTAATTGTTACATCCCACAAAACCAGTTCCCGCAGGGATGAGTCGTCCGATGATGACATTTTCCATGAGGCCAGTGAGCTTGTCCTCGCTTCCACGAACTGCTGCATTGATGAGCACGCGCGTGGTGTTTTGGAACGAAGCTGCCGAGAGAAAACTCTTTCGAGAGAGTGAGGTTTCGGTAATACCCAAGATGAGGCGATCTGCTTTTGCAACCTCCTTTCCTTCCGCCTTGAGTGCATCATTCACCTCCACAAAATTCCACTCCTCGATGACGTCACCAATGGTGAAATGACTATCGCCCACAAAGGTAATCTTCACACGACTCATCATCTGCTTCACAATGAGCTCAATGTGCTTTCGTGCAATGGTAACACCCTGAAGCTCATAGATCTTGTTTGTCTCATTGATGATGTATTCCTGAGTTGGAATTTGTCCTGCATACTTAAAGAGATCAGGAAGATGCACTGAACCATCAGTGAGGAGTTGCCCCTGCTTCACTGCCTCTCCTTCGTGTACCAACACCACACGACGGAAGTGGACTGAGTACTCAATTGGATCATTCTTCTTTGTTGCATGCTTTGAACCAAGTGTCGGTGCAACGGTAATGATTTTCTCTTTTCCTTCGGTACGAATACCGGTCACAATTCCGTCTGTCTTTGAAATGCTCGCAGGGACCTTTGGCGAACGCTTTTCAAACACTTCCTCAACGCGTGGCAAACCAGAGGTCACGTCTCCACCGACGGACGCAGCACCTCCTGCATGCTTCGTATTCATGGTGAGCTGTGTTCCCGGCTCTCCAATCGCCTGTGCGGCAACGGTGCCAACAGCTTCGCCAATATCAACAAGTTTGTTGGTCGTGAGGTCGATACCGTAACATTGCTGACACACCCCGTGGAGTGTCTTACAGGTCATTGGTGAACGCACCTCAACTGACTCAATGTCTGACTTTTCAACAGTGAGCGAGTCAGTACGGGAGAGCATGTGCCCTTTCTTAAATAGCACTTCGCCACTCTTCGTTATCGCATCTGCTGAGAGAATACGTCCACGAATCGCCTTACTAAAGGCAATTTCAATACCCGATGAGCTAATGCGTCCAATGGTCACACCCTCCTTCGTCTTACAGTCTTCTTCAGAAACAATCGCATCCTGTGCAACCACGAAGAGTCGACGCGTGAGGTACCCTGCCTTAGCGGTCTGAAGTGCAGTGTCAGCAAGTCCCTTTCGTGAACCGTGCGTGGTAATAAAGTATTCAATTGGACTCATTCCCTCCTTCATTGAAGAGATAATTGGGAATTCGAGTGTCTCTCCTCGCGTGTTGATAATGAGTCCCTTCATACCTGCCATCATGGCAATCTGTCCCATTGAACCTCGAGCACCTGACTTCCACATATCGTATACAGAGCCATTGACGTCGAGTGTCTCAGGAAGCGTTCCTTCGATCTCGGTCTTTGTGCGGTGCCAGATTTCAATAATCATACGACGTCGCTCATCTCGTGAGATGAGTCCCTCGTTCCAGAATCCAATGACCTTTGATTCTTCTGCACGTGCTTTCTCGATAATTCCTTTTTTCTGTACGGGCACCACCACATCGTCGATTCCCCACGTGGTACCCGACTTTGTTGCGTACTCAAATCCAAATCGCTTCATGCGGTCAACAATCTTTGGCACCGCGCCGATGCCGTCCTCATCGATAATCTCAATGATGATGTTAAAGAGTGTCCGTTGGGTAATCACATCATTGATGAAATCATGATCACTCGGGAGCACTGAGTTAAAGAGGAGTCGTCCCACCGATGTCTCAAACACCTGCCCCTTGTACTGAGCGTACTTCTCGGTATCAGTTGCGAGCACTTTCACCTTTGCACGAATATCAATCACACCAAAATCGTACGCAATAATCGCGGCGTTCGGTGAGGCAAAGAACTTTCCCTCACCCTTTGCACCATCGATAATCTTGGTCATCCAGAATGCGCCGAGTGCCATGTCGAGAAGTTTTTCTGACACAACTGGATCTGCTGACCCAGGTTTCAAAATATTCTTGTTTGCAGAAATAATTTCGCGTGCCTCAAATTGTGCCTCCTCACCAAGTGGTACGTGTACCGCCATCTGGTCACCGTCGAAGTCAGCGTTGAA
>CAZDUC010000026.1:0-11005 GCA_964508585.1 uncultured Candidatus Saccharibacteria bacterium | reverse complement strand
AACAAGTTTTTTGAGAGGAGTTTGACGTGAGGCCTGAGGCACTTTTAGAGAGTAACCAGAGTTTTTTTCGCAATGATCTCGTTTTGAATTGTTTATTACCAGATTTATTAGCAGATTTTTGTAGGGATGTAGTGGATCGACCGTTTCTTTATGATGAATCTGGCGGAGATGTGGAAGATAGTGAATTTGACACTGGAGGAATACTACAGCTTGCATTTCAATGTAGTGATGGTGTGTATACCGAGTTAAAGTTTTCTATCGAGGTTGCAACAATGATTGCAAAAAGGCATGTAGTCCCGAGTCTTTGTGTGCCAATAATTCAGAATGTTGAACTTACGGGTAGAGGCGATCGTCTGGAGTTTTGTTTGGATGGATATTTAATTTCATTTACCATCACTGGATATATGGTGGAGATGAATCTATGGTTTGTACATGAATGTACTGACCCGGTCTGTGAGTGCAGTAGAGACGATGCACATCTTGGCCGAACCGTGTTGTTAGAAATGCGCAAGCTGGAGGATTGAGATGCTCAAAGACTGAAACGAGTGCGGTACCCCCGCACTCGATTTTTTTTCGTGTGTCACGCAGTTGAACTCAATTTGAATCACAACATGAGGGTGTTCTGGACACAAATGGGAGTCGCTCGTATAATACGCCAGCATTACTATTATAAGCGTTAAGGAAACAATATTTGTATATGAGTTCAAACACTATCAAACCACTTCAGGATCGTGTCGTCGTACGACGACTTACTGATGAAGAGGCAGGGACGAAATCAGCGTCAGGTATTATCCTTCCTGATTCCGTAAGTAAGGAGAAGCCAGAGCAGGGAATAGTGACTGCAGTCGGCGAGGGAAAATGGGACGAGGATGGCGAAAAGAGAATTCCTATGGATGTAAAAGTTGGAGACAGAATTATTTTTTCAAAGTATGGTTTTGATGAGATAAAGATTGCTGGAGAAGAGCTATACATTGTGTCAGCATCAAGTATTCTCGGAATCATTAGTTAAGAATCATTGCAGGAATAGAAATGATGAGTAAGGAATTCTATTTTTCCTTGTAAAACATTATAAAGAGAGGGTAATATGCGAATTGGAGCGGTGCGTCCGAAAATTTATTAGGAATAAAATTTTCGGACGGCTAAGATTTTCTAATTTGCTTACGCTCATAACAAAATCTAAGCATGGCAAAAGACGTGATTTATGGAGAAGATGTAAAGAAGCGACTTAAGAAAGGAGTTGATACGGTCGCAAACGCAGTAAAAGTTACCCTCGGTCCACGCGGACGAAACGTCATTATTGACAAAGGGTACGGAGGCCCGACTATCACGAACGATGGTGTGTCTATTGCGAAAGAAATTACACTCAAGGACAAATTTGAAAACATGGGTGCTGAGATTGTGAAGGAAGTTGCAAATAAAACCAACGAACTTGCGGGTGATGGGACGACAACCGCAACGATTCTCACTCAAGCGTTACTTACTGAGGGGTTGAAACACACCACTATGGGCGTCAATGCAATGGCGGTGCGTCATGGTATGGAGAAGGCATCAGAGGATGTGGTCAAAGCACTTCATGAAATGGCAGTCCAAATTTCAACCACTGAGGAGATTAAGCAGGTGGCAACCATTTCTGCAGAAAGCGAGGAAATTGGATCAAAAATTGCTGAGACCATCGAGAAGGTTGGGAAAGACGGTGTGGTAACGGTAGAGGAATCGCAGTCGTTTGGTGTTGATACCGAGTTTACCGAGGGAATGGAATTTGATCGTGGATATGTCTCACCGTACATGATTACCAATCATGAGCGTATGGAGGCAGAGTACAAGAATGCGCTCGTACTCATCACTGACGCAAAGATTAGTTCTGCACAGCAGATTCTTCCACTTCTTGAAAAAGTTGCACAATCGGGAAAGAAGGAATTGGTAATTATTGCTGACGATGTCGAGGGGGAGGCGCTTGCGACCTTTGTGATCAATAAGCTCCGTGGTGGATTTTCTGTGCTTGCGGTAAAGGCACCAGGATATGGTGACCGAAAGAAGGAAATTCTTCAGGACATTGCGGTGATGACTGGTGGACAGCTGGTGACCTCAGAGGTTGGATTCAAGCTTGATACGACAGAACTCAGTCACTTGGGTAATGCAAAGCGTATTGTTGCAACGAAAGATAAAACAGTTATTGTGGGCGGTGAAGGAGAAAAAGCGACCATTACAGCACGAGTAGATACCCTTCGAGCACAGCTTGCACAGACTGATTCAAAATTTGACAAGGAAAAGCTCGAAGAGCGTATTGCAAAACTTTCAGGTGGGGTGGCGGTTATTAAAGTGGGTGCAGCAACAGAGACTGAGATGAAGTATCTTAAACTCAAGATTGAAGATGCGGTTAATGCGACAAAAGCAGCGATTGATGAGGGTATTGTGCCCGGAGGTGGTACTTCACTCGCACGAGCTGCTTCAGTTGTTGAAGCACGTATGAGTAAAGATCTTGACCGTGATGAACTCATCGGTTACCGCATCGTACTCAAAGCACTCGAAGAGCCCCTCAAGCAACTTGCCGATAATGTCGGAAGAGATGACGGTGCAGTGATTGTGGAGAAGGTAAAGACCGCAGGAGGAAATGCAGGGTATGATGCTGCAAAAGCAATTATGGTAGACGACATGATTAAAGCGGGAATCATTGACCCAGTAAAAGTTGGACGTGCGGGAGTACAGCACGCCGTATCTGCGGTGGGAATCCTGCTCACTTCAGAGGTGGCGATTGCAGATGCTCCAGAGCCAGAAAAGCCCGCAATGCCGGATATGGGTGGTATGGGCGGTGGTGGTATGGGGGGAATGTACTAGAAAATAGAAGATAGAAAATAGAGAAAAGAGAAAATAGAGAAAAGAAGATAGAAGATAGAGAAAAGAGAAGATAGAGGTACTTGTTTGCGGAGGGTATTCAGTAAGAGGAAGAACACCGGCGCCCCTTTGGGGAGCCGGTGTTCTTTGCAATAGAGCACTTGGTGCTATACTTATGTATACCGTAATTATAAGGAGTATATTAAAAAATTATGATACCAACATATATTATTCTTGGAGTTATTGCAGTTATCGTTCTTTGGGCCATTGTCGCATACAACAATTTTGTCAAGCTCATTCAGCGTACAAAAGAAGCGTGGGCAGATATTGATGTCCAGCTCAAACGTCGTTACGATCTTATTCCAAACCTCGTTGAGACTGTTAAGGGCTACGCGTCGCACGAACGTGAGACTTTTGATGCCGTTACCAATGCACGTGCTGAAGCGACAAAGATTCACGTTGACCCTTCGAACATGACCCCAGAGAGTCTCGTTGCGATGGCTGGTGCAGAGGCAGGTCTCGGCCAAGCACTCGGCAAGCTCCTTGCAGTTGCAGAGGCGTACCCAGATCTCAAAGCAAACACCAACTTCCTCGAGCTTCAGCGTGAGCTCTCAGATACTGAAAATAAGATTCAAGCAGCGCGCCGTTTCTACAACGGAAATGTGCGTGATCTCAAGATTGCGCTCCAGTCATTTCCTTCAAACGTTATTGGGAATATGTTCAGTTTCAAAGAAGAACCATACTTTGAACTTGAGGCTGATAGCATAGAGAAGGACCCAGTTAAAGTCGCTTTCTAGTGTATGGGAACACCGATAGTGATTGCAGGAAAGCGAATCGGAAAGTGGCGTGCGAGTTTTCTTTTATGCAAGGAGACATTGCGTTTTATCTCTGCAGATAAAGAAATGCTCGCCGTGCCTATTATTACTGGTTTTGCTCAATTTTTCCTGATAGGGGTTGTAATTTTGATTATGATCGCTAATGGATACTCATTTGCATCACTGGAAGAAGAAAGACCGCTTACGGGTGTCGAATACTTGTACATGTTCTTTCTGTATGTCGTCAGTGCGTTCACGGTCGCATATGCACAGGCGACGATAACGCACATTGTCTATACGCGCATGCATGATGGTGACGCTACCCTCAGACAGGGTCTTGCGGTAGCAATGAGACATGCGCCGGCATTATTTGTGTGGGCAATAATTTCCAGTACCGTGGGTATTATCCTCCGTACGATAGCAGAACGATCACAACTGCTCATGAAGATTGTCGTGGCACTTATCGGTGCGACATGGTCGGTACTTACCTATTTTGTTGTATCAGCAATAGTAATCGATCACAAGGCTCCCTTTGATGCGATACGGCATTCCGGTAGTGTTTTTCGTCGTACATGGGGCGAAACATTGGTGACAAATTTCTCACTCGGTCTCGTATTTACTCTTGTCATCATCGTGTTTGCTGTTGCACTTACTGGACTGTATATGATTATGGGTAGTGGGGGAGGGCTGTTTATACTTTGTCTTCTGTTGTTTTTCTTGGGATTACTACTCATTATTCTTGTCTCTTCAGTACTCAATAGTGTTTTGCGGACACTCCTGTATGTGTATGCAACGAGTGGAAAAGTCCCAGCAAACTTTAATGCCGAATTGCTCGAACACATGCTTTCACGGAAAGAGGGTGTATTACAGTCGGGTAGTGGTGGTGTACAATAGCAATGTACTGTGTAACGAAAACATAAACGAATAAACTATATGGAAAAAATTTATTACAACAAACTTTGTCGAGATCGGGTACCAGACATCATTATCGGAAAAGGGTTTGAGTGTGGAGTACGAGAGGTGGATCACGACGAGTACAAAAGAGAGATCGTACGAAAAGTGTTTGAGGAGGCAAGTGGAGTTTCCAATCATCTCGGACGAAGTAGTCTCGTGAAGGAGCTCTCAGACTTGGTGATTACTATTGATGCGGTGAAGAAAGAATTTGGCATAACAGAAGAAGAACTCGCTGAAGCTGTCGAAAAGAGTATTGAAGATAAAGGTGGGTATGAAGATAAACTGTACCTCTCGTGGTCATCTGATACTGAGTACAGTTCACACGATCAAGGACGGGGGTTTGATGATTGAGCACCTTTCGCGCAATAGACATAAGACATTGAGGGGATAATGAATAAACCAGTCACCATATTTTCCCGCCAGATCATATACGCAGTAGTCGCGAGTATGTTTTTTCTGAGTCTGTTGGCTTTTGGAGTTGTTGCTTCTGCTCAGTCTTCGGAACGAATAGAATTATTCAAGACTGATATCGTGGTCGCTAAAGATGGTAGTTTCAAGGTTACTGAGCATATCACCTATACATTTCCTGAGGACCGTCACGGTATCTATCGGTGTATTCCTCTCATACATGCCGAAAAACCAAGCTCAATCTTGAGAGAGCGATACATTGATATTTCTCTTGGAACAATTGAAATGGATGGAGAACGTACACCCTATACACAGGATAGAAAAAATGGAGAGATATGTATCAAGGTTGGTGATCCAGAGACAACAATAACGGGCACTCATGAGTACATCATCCAGTACACTGTTGCGGGAGCTATCTCGTATACAACCTATGGGGGTGCCGAGCTGTATTGGAATGTGACCGGAAACGACTGGGAGGTGCCAATGTCGGTGGTACAAGTATCGGTAGCAAGTCCCGATGGATTATTGCTCCCGGAACGCGCATGTTATCAGGGGATAGTAGGTGAAATTGGTTCGTGTACTATTAAAACAACTGATGATGGTGTGGTACTTTTTAGCGGTACGCAGTTTGATCCCTATGAAGGACTCACCATTGCACAAGCACTCAACAGATCAAACATCCCGTACGATGTGCGAGAACGATACAATTCGTTTCTATTGTGGGGAGGGATTGTTGTATTTTTTGGATTGATTGGGGGTATGTCAATCTATCGGTACAAGACAACGTTCAAGGAGGATGCACCAATTGTCCCACAGTATGAGCCGTATCCAGGGGTGAGACCGATGTATGCGGGGTACCTCTTTGATAAACGTCTCGACCCGCGGGATATCACCGCAGGTATACTCCATCTTGCACAAAAAGGCTTTATACGTATTCGAAGGACTGAAGAGAAAGTACTGTTTATCTTTGAAGTCGATGATTACGAGATGACGCTCTTGAGACCACTTACCGAGACAGAAGATATGTTTGAGCTATTATTGTTACAACTTATCTTTCAAGAACGTGCGATTCCGAATAGTACCGTCACGCTAAATGATTTAAAGAGTAATTATGGAGTAGTGCAAAATAATCGGAAACTTCTCATGTCCATCACCAAAGGACTACGGCTCGATATGAAAGAGAGTGGTTTGTATATGGGATTCAGTACTTCTTCATCTATAGGTAAAATATGGACCATAGCACTCATCGGGTTTTGTGTGGTCGGGTACTTTATTTCAATACCAGTATTTATTGCAAGCGTCGTATGTTCACTCTTTATTTTTATAATGCTCATCGATGGACGACGAACCAAGAAGGGGTATGAAGCACTTAATCATCTTAAAGGATTTAAAGATTTTCTCTCGGTAACAGAATCGGAACGGTACATCTTTCACAACGCACCTGAACGGAATGCGGAACAGTTTATGGAATACCTACCTTACGCAATTGCATTTGGTGTCGAAAAACGATGGGCAAAAGCTTTTGAGGGTATAACGATTCCAAATCCAGGTTGGTATAACGGAGGTGTACATGCGCAGACGTTTAATGCAGTTTCTCTTGCACAAAGTCTTGGTGGATTTTCAACAGCTTTTGCTTCTTCTTCGGGTGCAAGTGCTTCAAGTGGTGGAGGCCACGCAGGGGGCGGAAGCGGTGGAGGTGGCGGAGGTAGCTGGTGACCGAAAAATAACGGGCAAAGCCCGTATATTTTTCGAGTCCGTCAAAAAATCCTCCCCCCGGAGGAATTTTTGACGCGTACAATACTGACCATCCGAGAAATTAGATAGAGAAAAGAGCGTCATACCCTCACCCGGCAGAGCCGGTATATTTTTCGAGTGGCCCGAAATTACAGAGCGTAGCGACAATAATTTCGGAGTCTGTCTTATTTTTCTCTCACAATGAAAAATAAGACCAAGTCAAAATTACATATCTTTTGTGTTCTCATTCTCGAGCATGATACAATATTTTAGTATCAGTATAATCAGTGTCTATGGAAAGATTTGCAAAGGATATAGCGTCGAGCAAAGAAAATGTCGAGGAACTTGAAGAATGGAGAGTGTTGAAAGACGAGGCACCACACAAGGCAGAAGAGCTCATTGCACAGATTGAAGGGTATGCTGGTATGGATGTAGATGAAAAAACTGAAGCATTGACTACGCTACTTACTACGCTAGAACAGCGACATGAGGATGATTATAATAAAATGCGCTTTATTGCAAAAGAAGTGGCGAGACAGCGCGAAATGTTGAAAGCACAAATGACGTATGGTCATACGATGAGGTCACTTGGAGTGGTTGTCTAAATGAGAAGTATGGATATAGATTTTGATACTGAAATACAGGCGCACCTTGCCGAAATTATGAAGCTGAAGATGCTGTCGGGGGTGTTTACCGCTTCTGCACACAATGTGCACACGGGATATGACAAGGCATGGCTTCGTGATAACTACTTCACGGTGCTTTCATTTCTTGAGGTAGGCGACATTCCCGTCGTTCAAGAAACTGCGCGTGCACTCCTTCTGCTTTTTATGAAGCATGCAGAAAAAATCGATTGGGCGATTGAGCACAAGCCCTACGAAACTTGGCAATACATTCACGCACGATTTCACCCAGAAACCTTCGAGGAGTACTGGGAGGAGTGGGGAAACCGTCAAAACGATGCAGTGGGTGAGGTGCTCGATCTCATCGTGACACTCGAAGGTCTCGGTCAAGGAGTTGTAGAGACTGATGAGGAACGAGCAGTGGTCCAAAAGATTATTGACTATCTTGTGCGTATCGAGTACTGGCACGATCTCGATAATGGGATCTGGGAAGAGGGAATGGAAGTTCACGCATCTTCAATTGCCGCAGTGGTCTCAGCACTTAAAAAAGCACAAGAGGTCTCATGGCTCTCTGTTCCTGAGGGGGTGATCGAAAAAGGTGAAAACGCCCTCCGAGCACTTCTTCCTCGTGAGTCACAGGAGAAATTTGCAGACCTTGCACAACTTTCAATTTTGTATCCCTTCAGACAGGCAACTGAAGAGGAAACGGTGACGATTCTTCGCAATGTGGAGTATCACCTCACCCGAGATAAGGGAGTTATTCGGTATAAGAACGACAGGTACTACAACGCAAACGTTGATGGGCACAGTGAAGAAGCTGAGTGGTGTATGGGACTCTCGTGGCTCTCGATTATCTACGCAGAACGTGGTGAACGAGAGAAAGCGGAGTGGTACCTCATGCACGCAAAGAGCACCATCACCACAGAAGGAAAAATTCCCGAGCTCTACTATTCACATACCGGTAATCCGAATGAAAACACCCCCCTTGGGTGGGCTGAAAGTATGTATGTGATTGCACTGAAGAAGGTGCGGGACTTGGGGTAGACACGATGTTAAAAAGAGCCCTGACGCGAAGCGTCAGGGCTCTTTTTAAAATCGTTTTCGCCTTCCCAGTCTTCGTGCGACTCGATAGAGTATAAAAAGAAGTAGGAGAAGAAAAACAGCTTCAAGCACCGCAGGGTAGCTGAGGACTGTTGAAGTCGTGAAGAGCACAAACCCCCAAAGTGTAGCAAGAAGCGACGCGACACCCGACACGAATGAAGCCAGGAAATTTTTTTCAGGATTGAGTTGTGTGCGAGTAATGGTGGCGGTATCAGTACTTGTGCTCGTGTACGTGCCAAGGGGAGTTTCTTCGGTTTCGAGCGCTGTATCATGTTGGACGGGAGGTGGGCTGGTGCGTGTTTCACGATACGAATCGATTGCTACTTTTGCACGCTCGATTTTGTCTGTGGCGTTACTGAGAAGCGTGTGTGTTACTTTTGAGTCAGAGACAAATTTTTCTAACCCTTCTCGGGTGCTCGTGGTTTGGGCATGTTGAGTACTCTTGTTGGGTTGAGTTACTATCTGTTCAGGGACTACTTCGGTTGGGGTACTTTTTTCTGTGAGGGGATTAGGGACGAGGGGATTCGTTCCTCGCGCATGTTCATCTTCATCGAGTACGGTGTCATTATCATCATCGGTATCAACTTCATTCCCGATGCCATCGCCATCGGTATCGTAATCTACAGTGAGAACATCCTCGATAACAATCTCTGAAGTATCAATTTTTTCCGTTTTACCACCAATGTAATAGAGCTCAGCATTACTCACTTCCGCAGAAATGGTATGTGTTCCTGGAGTAGGTTCCCAATCAACCCATGCTTCAATGAGTCGTCCCGAAAGAGTGTTGATGTCTGAAGAGCCGATGCGAGTACCATTATCGGTAAAGCGTACCGTACCAATGAGGTCGTGCTCGGTATTGTTGCGAATGGCAACGTAGATACGTGTTGGAACGTGTGCAAAGACGGGTTCTTTTGAGTACCATATCCCCTGCACAAATCCAGTGTTTTGTGCCTCAGCAAAGAGAGTATACGGACAGATGAGAGATAGGCCGAGGAGGAGTATTCCAAATAATTTCATATATGTAGTATACCGTCTGAAAGTGGTTTGCGCAGGACGTACTGTGTGGTCATTTTCGTGATACCATAGGTATCTTATAGATATAATGCTTGAGTATGGAACACACAATACAAGGTATCGCGAAGCGGTATGCGCACCAACCACTTTTTGCGTCTGCACTCACGGAATTTTTGGATAGTATTATTCCCTATCTTCAATCGGTAGCGGGAACCGAAGAAGAGTATGCCAGACTCGAACGACTCACCATTCCAGAACGTATCATTACCTTTAAGGTGGTGTGGGAGAATGATGCGGGGGCACTGTGTACAAATATCGGGTATCGCGTGCAATTTAATTCTGCACTTGGCCCATACAAAGGGGGACTTAGGTTTGATCCGTCGGTAAATGAGGATGTGCTGAAGTTCCTCGGATTTGAACAGATTTTCAAAAATGCACTCACCGGGCTTCCGCTTGGTGGCGGAAAGGGAGGAAGCGACTTTGATCCAAGAGGAAAAAGCGATAGTGAAATACGAAGATTTTGCGTATCATTTATGACGGAGCTCTCACGGTACATTGGCGCTAATACCGATGTGCCAGCGGGAGATATTGGTGTGGGAGGAAGAGAAATCGGGTATCTCTATGGTGCGTACAAGCGACTTCAAAACCGTGTTGATGGCACGCTCACTGGCAAGGGGACCGGGTACGGCGGGTCATTTATTCGCACTGAGGCGACGGGGTATGGCGCCGTGTATTTTGTGAAAGAGATGCTCGCACATGAAGGAAAGAAACTAGAAGGGATGCGTGTCGTTGTTTCCGGTTCAGGAAATGTTGCAACACACATTGCAGAAAAACTCATCGCAGAGAAGGCGATACCACTCACACTTTCAGATCGAGAAGGGTACGTGTGGTGTGAAAGTGGCATAACGACTGAACTTATAGAAGCAGTAAAGGTATTGAAAGAAAAGCATGGAGCACTCAAAACACTCGCGCTTGATGCAGGGGTAACCTACCATGAAGGTGCGCCATGGAAGCAGGTACGAGCCGACATCTACATGCCTGCAGCGACACAGAATGAAATCGGAAAGGAAGATGCAGAGGCAATTGTGTCTCAGGGAGCACAGCTCGTCGCCGAGGGGGCAAACATGCCCTCGACGCTGGATGCCATCCATGTGTTTAACCAGGCAGGAATACTTTTCGGTCCAGCAAAAGCAGTGAATGCGGGAGGAGTTGCGGTATCAGGACTTGAGATGAGTCAGAATGCAGGACATACGCAGTGGACGACTGATGAAGTGGATGTTGAACTTCGCGCAATTATGAAACGAATACATGCGACGTGTGTGCAGTACGGTACTGAGAGCACAAAAGTTGATTATGGAAAAGGTGCAAACGTCGGCGGATTTGTCCGCGTAATCGAAGCCATGAAGAGCCTCGGCTGGTGACCAGAAAATATAGGGGCGAAGCCCCTATATTTTCTGAGTCCGTCAAAAAATCCTCCCCCCGGAGGATTTTTTGACGCGTACAATACTGACCAATCGAGAAATT
>CAZDUC010000025.1:0-11215 GCA_964508585.1 uncultured Candidatus Saccharibacteria bacterium | reverse complement strand
TCAAGTGCAAATGGTACCTCAACATTTACTGGATCAGTTAGTATTACCACCACTGCGACGATGTGTCTCTATACAGTACTCGATACGACACGGAGTGCGCAGAATGGAGAGATTATTGATATTGCTATCGTCAATCCATCAACAGATGTACTCATCTCGGGCGGTGGGAGCGTGAGTCCTGGTGTAGAGAGAAACATGAATGGTTCAACCGCGCTTGTTGGCGCTGTACATACGCAGACGCACTACCATTGGAGAAGTGATAATGGAAGCGAAACTACCGCAAGCTCAACGACTGGTGAAGCAGAAGATACTGCGGTGTCTAATGTATCCAGAGCCACGCCACTTCGACTACGTCTGCAAGTGTCAAATGAAGCGACGACTACCATATCTGAATCAACTGGGTATCGTCTTGAGTATGGCACAAAGGTAACGACGTGTAGCGCGGTCAGTTCATGGATTGACGTGGGAGGGAGTGGTGGTGCCTTTGACATGTTTGACTCTTCTAACTTCACTGAGGCAGATGATACAACCAACATAGGTGTGAGTGCAGGCGGTGTCACAGACGAGAACACCACTTTTCTTACACCAAATAGTGCGATGAAAGACACCTCTTCACAAGTCGCGTCAACGACGCTCACATCGACACAATTTATTGAAACAGAATTTGCCATTAAGCAGACTACAAGCGCGGGATACAATACCACATACTGTTTCCGCCTCTCTGGTGGAGGTGTTCCTCTTGATGTGTATTCTCGATATCCTGAGCTGACCACTTCTCCGGAAAGAGATTTTGAAATTCAGCGTGGCACAAGGACTATTGCGACCACGAGTACTTCGACCACACTCATTGCGGGAGTGGACTATATTGCACCTTCTGCGTCAACGAGCGCGTTTATTCGCATCACCAATGTGGGACATACGGGAGCTGGTCACAATACTGCAAACGGTACGGCTCAAAATGCAACAAACACCACTGCCTATATCGTGAATCCTTCAAATATTATGACTTCCGTCACCATTGCCCGTAGTGGTGTCACCAACAACACTCGAGTGTCGTGGGAGATTGTGGAGTATATTGGCATTCCTGGAGGAGATAATGAAATGATTGTGCGAGGGCAAACATTTCACCTCTATGGAATAGCATCGACAAGTGCAACAGGGACGATCGTTTCGAGTGTTACAAATGATGCAAAAGTAGCTGTGTTTATTACGGGCCAACAAAACCCTGACACCGCATCCACAAACTATAACTCCGGTCTCTCAACATCTGAGTGGAATGCATCGCTTGACGCGCCCATTTTCCGTAGAGGTACCTCTGGATCAGACGCGGGACGAGTGAGTTACGCGGTTGTGGAATTTACCGGTTCAAACTGGAACATTCAACGAAGTGAGCATACATACACGACCGCGGGAGTCACTGAAATAGAGGCAATTTCTGCTTTGAACAGTCTTTCTCGTGCTTTCATACATACGCAAAAGAGAGTCAACACAGGACTTACCGGCACCGACGAATTTGGTGCTGAAGTGTGGCTTTCAAGTATTGGATATGTTTCCTACTATCTTGAACCCGGTGCAACCACTCCTTCCGGTCAGACTTCCGTTGCATGGATTATTGAAAACACACAGACCACCGATGGTGCTATGGTGGTGACGAAATCAAATGGATGGGTTAGTGGCGGAGCCGCGCCACTTACGGTGAGTATCCCTATCGGAAAAACGCTTAGTGATATCACTAATGCGTCCATCTTCACCAACGCGCGGTCTTCAGTGACTGATACAACTTTTCCACGACCGCTCGCAGGTGTTACCATCGCCTCTACGACTTCCTACGAAATTTGGAGGAGTAACATAGGTTCAACACTTACCTATCGTACTGAGGTTGTGGAATGGCCAACGGCAGGTCTTGCACTCACGCAAAATTACTACCGTTTTTATGTAGATAACAATGAGCTTACTCCCAACGATCCATGGCCGGTTAACTGGCCTGATATTGGAGAGAATGTCGTCCTCACCGGAGCAGATGAGCCACTGGGGGGTGGGGACAGAATTCGTATTCGTATGTCAATACAAGCAAAAAATGCCACACTCCCCGCAGAGGTGAGGGCATTTCGTCTACAGTATGGAGCAATGACGAGTTCTTGTAGCGCAATTCCAGAAGAAAATTGGCGCACTGTTGGTGGAAGTGCGTCGAGTACGATGTGGCGAGGCTATAATGCAACAGGAACCATAGATGGTGCCTCACTTCCAGAACTCAAACTCTCGGTTTCAGATGTACTGGGTACCCTTGAGGAACAAAATGACACCGAGGTGAACGAGAGTGCTGTTTTGGTTGACGAAGATATTGAGTATGATTGGATTGTGGAGCAAAATGGTGCATCCGCAGAAACATTTTACTGTTTTCGTATGGTGAGACCAGACAATACACCACTCGATAGCTACGCGCAGTATCCCCAATTACGTACTGCAAGTTTTAGTCCCAAGACACAACATTGGCGTTGGTATGAAGATGAAGAAAATGAAACACCCCTCACCGCGCTTGCACTTGAAAATACTGCACCAGTTGATATCACTAACACTCAGACACTCGCGCTCCGTGTGACGGTGAAAGAAGTTGAAAATATGTCTCGAGATGACGTGCGGTTTAAACTGCAGTATTCAGAGTCACCCGTTTTTACACAGGCGTTTGATGTTGTAGCAACAAGTACTTGTACTGCAACTTCAACATGGTGCTACACAAATGGTGGAGGTGTTGATAATGCGATTATTTCCACAGTAACGCTTGGAGATGCAGAAGCCTGTGTGGCTGGAGTGGGGAATGGGTGCGGAACACACAATGAGTCACCTGCTGTCCGTACTGGTTTCAGACATAATAACAGTCGAGCAATTGAGTACTCATTTACCATTCAATCTGCAGCGCCTCGTGTGAATCGAGTATACTATTTCCGTCTGTTTGATCTTGTGCAAAACATACCGGTCACGACAAACACAGGAGAGTCATACCCGTCACTCGTGACCGAGGGTGGTCACCTCGATTTCACCATGGCTGGTATTGCATCAACAACCGTTGTTGCTGGCGTAACACTCGACATCGACAGTACTCCCACAACCTTATACTTCGGGAAGTTAACGAATAATGTCTCCAAAGCCGGTGCACACAGACTCACCATTGATACAAACGGTACAGAGGGGTACCAGCTCTTTATGGTCATGGATGGCGATATCTTGAGTGCCTCTGGTGCTTTTATACAGCCAATTAGTGGCACAAATACAACGCCAACCGCATGGAATACCGGGTGTGCGGGTAGTGCGCCGAGCTGTTTTGGCTATCACACGACTGATGCAACGCTCGAGGGTGCGCTCGGAGCACGTTTTTCCGCAATTGATACCTATGCACGGATGAGCACAACGACGCTCGATGAGGTATCATATAGTTCACAACCTGCAGTGAGTGAAGCGACCGATGTGGTATTCCGCATCCTCGCCAGACAATTACAAGATGCAGGTTCATATGAAGCACGCATTCGCTATGTCTCAGTTCCCATTTTTTAAATACATATCAACATTGTTTTTTGCGGCACTCCTTTTTCATGTGGGCTCACTTACGGTACTTGGTGATACGTCGTACTCAGTACTCCCGCTTGCAATTGATGAAAAGGTACAGCCACGAGACATCATTACCAAAGAAATTACCATCACGAATACGGGCACCACTCCCGTCACCATCTACCCAACTGTCAATAACATCTCTCTGAAAGAGGGTGGAGACATTGAGGCTTTTTTAGCACCCGTCGAGAGTGATAAGAGCACCTCACTCGCATCATGGACGGAAATTAGTCGTCTCGGTATTAACTTACGCATTGGGGAAACGAGAAAAATTCCTGTGACATTTCGCATTTCACCCACGGCCGTCCCGGGAACATACCACACATTCCTTGGTTTTGCAGATGGAGGAAACCGAGATGAGGCTGAGGCAAGGGTGAAGAGTGGACAGGCACCAGGCACCATGGTGTCAGTTACGCTTGAGGACGAGAAAGTAGAATTTTTAAAACTATCTAAATTTGTCGTTGAACGTTTTGTCACCAAGAAGAATAACCAAGCAGCGCTCTTCACCTTTACAAATCCGGGAGATGAAACCGTCGTGCCGAGTGGTGAAATCATTGTGTATGATGCAAAAGGACGAGAGGTGCAGTCACTTCGTGTCAATGAAGAACATGTCACCATTCCTCCAGGTGGTGAGCATACCTTTACAACACACGTCCCGATTGAGGGTATGTTTGGCAAGTATAAGGCTTTTCTCTCGATTGAGTACGGTGTGACGCAACGAGCGTCGCTTCAGGACACGAGTTTCTTTTACGCGTTCCCAGTACGAATCATGGCTATAGTTTTTGGAATACTCCTCATCATCGTCGCCATACTTGCGTGGTATGTGCACAAAAAGTACTTCGATGATGCACCAATTGAAGACAGTGAACATCTGACCGTGCACGTCCGTGATACCAAAAGTGAACCAAAAGATCATGACCTTCACCTCACAAAATCATGAGTACACTTTTTGTTCGATTCATCTCACTTTTCACCATCGCGCTCATCTTCTGTGGCGGAAGTATTGCGGTGGTGCATGCACAGACTGAAGATACACAAGTATTGAGTGTGACCCCACCACTCTTTCAACTTTCGGTTTTACCGGGTGATATCTGGCAGAGTAGCATTAAGGTGGTGAACGGGAATCCATACCCGCTTACTGTATACGCAGAAGTGGTGAATTTTTCTGCAACGGGTGAGGCAGGGCAGGGACGGTTTGAGACGATTGCTGAGAGTGGAGGCGATAAGGTCACCTTTGCAGAGTGGATTAATGTTTCTACAGGTCCGTACACGATTTCACCAGAACAAACAGAAGATATACAATTTTTCGTCGAGGTACCTAAGGATGCAAATCCAGGAGGACACTACGCAGCGATTCTCATATCAACTGAACCGCCAGAAGTACAAAAAGAAATAGCGGTACGCACGTCGCAGGTGGTGACGTCACTTCTTTTCTTGCGTATTGAGGGAGATGTGCACGAGGAGGGGACCATTCGAGAGTTTCGAGCTATTGATTCATTTTTAGATGTTCCAGATGTAACCTTCTCACTACGTTTTGAAAATAAGGGTAATGTTCATCTTCAACCACGGGGAAACATCACCATTACCAATATGTGGGGTACCGAGCGTGGAAGTATTCCCATTAATTATCAGACAAAGTTTGGAAACGTGCTTCCGCAGAGTATTCGTGACTTCTCACTCGCATGGAAAAGTGACTTTAGTATCACCGACGTGGGCAGGTACAAAGCAGTGGCGACATTGGGCTATGGAGAGAGTGATATCAAAAATACCACTTCGACAACATATTTTTGGGTCATCCCCGTAAAGTGGACTCTTGTCACACTTCTCATTATTGTTTGCTTTATAGCACTCATTGTCACCATGGTTCGTGCGTACATTCGCAGAGTGCTTGTACTTGCTGGAGTACGTGTACCAGAGAAGACAGCGAAGCAAGATGACGAATTGGTATCAAAACACAAGAGCCCACTTGGGCATACCTACGCACATGTATCTGCACCACTTCGAAGTGGAGTACTCGATCTGCGTACACGAATCACTGAATCAGAAGAGTCACTGGATGTACTCACCACGATTGGACGGTTTGTTGTTGGGTACAAATGGTTCTTCCTCTCACTTGGTGCACTCATTGCCATATTTATTACCATCACGATGTACATTGGTCACGCGACAGACGCACATAAAGAGTATGAGGTCATTATCACTGATGGCGAAACACCCACAGTCCTTGATGAGACCGAGGTTGCAGAAATACTGCATGAGTGATGCGTGTGATGTGTACTATGGTATACTACACATAGATCTTATCCATTAACTAATTTTTAGACTATGGAACACAAACACATGATAGTCACATTTGCTATCCTTGGGCTCATCATTATCGGTATGTTTGTCTTTGCGTACCTGAAGCAAAGCGAACTTGCTGAAGCACCAAGTAGTACACCAGTTGCTACAACTCCAGTCGAAGGTCCATACAGTCACATTACCCGTATTGACGCAAAACATTTCTTCATCCCACCAACTCACACCATTGCGGGTGAGATTAGAATGCCTACACCGTGTGATTTGATTGAGTGGAGTACTCGTATGCAGGAGTCAATGCCAGAGACCGTGATTATTGACATAAAGGTCATTAACCATGCTGAAACCTGTGCACAGGTAGAGACACCACAGCGTTTTATGGCCACATTTGATGCATCACCTGAAGCAGTCATCAAAGCCACACTCAATGGAAGACCTGTTGAATTGAATCTCATCCCTGCTTCTGAGGGTGAGACGCCTGACAGTTTTGAGTTGTTTATAAAAGGATAGAACCAAGGTATGAAACTGACACGTACGCACAAAAAGGGGATGATTGCACTTGTGTGTGTCATCATTGCGCTTGGGGTTTTAACGTACCTCCGTGTCGGAGAACGTAGTCCGTATTCTGGACTACAAAACGATCTCAAAAGCATCGTTCCACCTGAAGCATTACCGTATACCGATCTTGAGGGAAATCCTGTATTTCTCGATGCGTATAAGGGGAAACCACTCATCATTAACTCATGGGCGTCGTGGATGCCGTTTTCCAAAGATGAACTTGTTCTTCTAAATGAACTACAGACGCAGAAAGGTGATGAACTCACTATTCTCGCTATCAACCGCATGGAGAACGTCGAGCGCGTCAAGTCATACCTGAGTACGTTTGGCATTGAATCACATGTACTGTTCCTCCTAGACCAGAGTGATAACTTCTATAAAGCATCAGGTGGCTACGCCATGCCCGAGACCATATTCTACAGAAAGGATGGAACGATTCTGTTTCATAAACGTGGAACATTGACACCAGAAGAACTCGTCCAGTACGGAGATGATATCCTCAAATAGAGCCATTTTGTAACTATTGTGGTTAGCCAATACCTATGGTATAGTCTAGTCAGGTTGTTGTGATCAAAAGTGACCACCAAAAGTATTTGGGCTACGTGTTCGTCGCTCGTAGTATTGGTTACCATTACATCACATATGTTCAAAGCAATTGGGGTGGTGATTATTCTTTGGTACATATCATCACTCTTTTCACAAACATTTTCGTCAATGGATAGTGCATTTTCTGCAACTTTCCACACGATTGAAGTGGCCGCAGTCGCTTCAGAAAAACAGTTTGTGAAGTAATCGTAAGGCTAAGCATTTGCTTAGCCTTTGTTGATTTTTAGATAGGGTATATACTATAGTCATGAGTGTTGGTACACAAAAACTCGTAGAAAATATATTTTTCTTTGTGCTATTTGCTGGATCTGCATACCTCGTGTGGAGGCTTTTTACTCCTTTTGTGGGGGCACTCGCCCTTGCTGCTATTGTGGTGACCGTTTGCTACCCCGTGCATGAGCGTATTGTACGACGTACCCCTGGCCAAAATAAAACGCTTGGTGCGTTTCTCTCACTTTTTTTCGTCACTATAGCTATCGTCACACCACTTGCGGTCATTGCATCACTCATTTTTCGCGAGGCACTCTCGGTGTACACGATTATTAATTCTTCCGAACGCATTTCCTTCATCAATTCAGTCACCAGCATTGAAGCACTGGTACAGAAGGTGATTCCAAATTTTTCACTCGATATCGCTGAAGTCATTCAACAAACCGCGAATTTTGTGGTGAGTCATTTTGTAGGATTCTTTACCGCCACTGCATCGACACTTTTTCTCTTTTTCATTGCACTCATTGCAACGTTTTATTTTTTCAGAGACGGAAAGGTGTTTACTACGTACCTCATACAGCTCAGTCCACTCCAGGATGATTATGATGTCCAGATTCTCTCACGACTTGCGCTAGCGGTACGATCGGTTGCGCTCGGAACAGTATTTGTTGCAATGATGCAGGGTATTCTTACCGCCATAGGACTCAGTCTGTTTGGTTTCGATAGAGCAATTTTATGGGGGTGTGTTGCAGCAATTGGTGCATTGGTGCCCGGTGTGGGGACGAGCATTGTATTTCTTCCCGCGATTATTTATTCATTGTATATGGGACATGAGTCTACGGCACTTTTCCTCTTTATGTGGGGAGCACTCGCTGTTGGACTCATCGATAATTTCCTCGGTCCATATGTGATGAGTCGTGGACATAATACACATCCTTTTTTAATTCTTCTTTCAGTCTTGGGTGGAATTTCTCTATTCGGGCCAATTGGCTTCATCTTAGGGCCTGTTATCTTAAGCCTGTTTTTGGTACTGCTTCAAATTTACCACGCACGTTTCAAAGAGATTGACGATTCCTACAATTCATAGCATGCTTCGTTATCATGCGAAATATTGCAGTATGTGTTACCGTGCTTTGCTTAGGCACTTTTTTGATGTACCCGATGGTACTTCTTGATCCAAGTGTGTCAATACCTTCATCAGAACCTGCACCGTTGACCGTAGATCTGCATACTCCACCACAACCAGTCACTTTGTTTTTTGTTGGAGACATCATGCTCGGACGAGCGGTAGAGACACAAATGAAAGAGTACGGAATTGACTATCCATTTCTTGGTACAAAGCACCTCATCTCAGATGCAGATGTGACAGTCGGAAATTTCGAGGGAGTTGTCTCAAATCCACATGTGCACACGCCAATTTTTACGTATCAGTTTTCGATTACTCCTGAGTACCTGCATCATTTGAGTGTTGTAGGATTTGATGTTCTTTCACTTGCGAATAATCATAGTTTTGATTTTGGTACGACCTCGCTTTTTGAAACACGTGCCAAGTGCCGAGCGTCTCTGTTGCTGTGTCTCGGTTCACCCCATGGAGTTGATGCGTATTCGACTCATGTGATGCAGATCAGGGACAGAGATGTCGGTTTTATTTTTCTCGACACGATTTCTACGTCCGTAGACAGAGCTCAAGTAGTAGACGCTCTTGTAACTCTTACCAAAGATTCAGATATACAGATTGCGTACGTACATTGGGGAGATGAATATGCGCTCACGCACAATAGTGCTCAAGAAAACCTTGCACAGGCACTCATTGACGCTGGCGCTGATGCCGTCTTCGGTCATCACCCACATGTTGCGCAAGATATTGAAATCTATAACGATAGGCCAATCTTCTACTCACTTGGAAATTTTGTTTTTGATCAGTATTTTAGTGATGATGTGCAAGAAATGTATGGAGTGCGTATGGAAGTACGTGAAACTGATGTTGTGTATACACTCGTACCGATGTCGAGTACTGAAACAAGAGGACAGCCACATCCAATGAACGAGGAGCAAGGAATACACATTCTTGCACGAATTCTTGAGCCGGTATCGGAACTTCACGGAGTTGATGTTCATCACGGCACCATCATTACACCATATTGATACGTTTGCATATTCTGTGAACCTCGCTATTATAGTGTGCATAAGTAACCGTAAACTATGAATCCATTCAATAAATACGAAGCAGTAGGTATTTTCCTCAGTATTGCCGTTATGGCAGTTGCCCTCGGCGTTATTCGTTTTAAGACGGATGTATTCCTCGTCTCATCCACCGTTGACGGACGTTCGCAGAGCGCAGTCGTTGCAGTAACGAATGAAGAGGACGAAGACGCAGCACTTGAAAAGACTCTCAAGGATGCACATTCAGTAGATGGTGAATTGCTTGAACTGGTAATCGATGACGTACGCATTGGTACCGGAGATGTCTCAGTAAAAGAAGGTGATACGGTTAAAGTACACTACATTGGCACTACACAAGATGGTGTTCGTTTTGACAGCTCATACGACCGGGGGACACCATTCATCTTCACTGTTGGAGGAGGGAAGGTCATTGAGGGGTGGGAAAAAGGCCTCATTGGAATGAAAGTGGGTGGACAACGAATTCTCGTTATCCCAGGAGACATGGCATATGGCAATCGACAGGTTGGAACGATTCCACCAAATGCACCTCTCGTTTTTGCAGTTGAGCTCCTTGCAATTACTGAGTAATGGGAACACCCATCACGTTTGAAATTGTAAAACACCAGCCCGGCAATCGTGCACGGGCTGGTGTTATTCATACCCCACATGGTGATATTGAGACTCCTGCTTTTGTGGTTGTCGGTACGAAGGGAAGCGTGAAGTCAGTCACTTCTGAGGATCTTGCATCCTATGTAGGAAACCAAGTAACACTTGCCAATACCTACCACTTGTACCTACAACCGGGGGCAGATATCGTGGAAAAATCTGGTGGCATCAATACATTTGCACACTGGCAGACACCTACCATGACAGACTCCGGAGGATTTCAGGTATTTTCGCTCGGTGCTGCATTTGGGAAGGGGGTCACCAAGTTTTCAACTGACGAAATCCTTCCAGAAACTGAGGATGGACTCAGTGTGTATTCAAAGGAGCTTGCTAGCAGTCACGGAAAACTCTGTGTCATTGATGAAGATGGAGTGACTTTTACCTCACACATTGATGGTTCAATGCATCGGTTTACCGCTGAGCGCTCAATTGAAATCCAGCATGCAATTGGAGCGGACATCATGGTGGCATTTGATGAGTGCACCTCACCAACGGCGCCACGTGAGTACCAAAAAGAAGCAATGGAGCGGACACACCGCTGGGCGAAGCGTTCACTCCTCGCGCACATGCGAAACTATGATGCACGCACAAAGCAGGGGCTCTATGGAGTGGTGCAGGGCGGGCGCTTTCTTGACCTCCGCGAGGAAAGCGCCCGCACGCTCGCATCGATGGACTTTGATGGTTACGGTATTGGTGGTTCATTCACCAAGGCAGATCTTGGAGAGTCACTCTCTGTCGTGAATGACATTCTTCCTGTAGGTAAGCCACGGCACCTTCTCGGCATTGGAGAACCAGATGACATCACCGCTGGAGTGATGATGGGGTGTGACACCTTCGATTGTGTTGCACCAACACGCATTGGAAGAACGGGAACGATCTATGTGCACACACATGAAGGAATCAAAAAATTAAACCTTAAAAATTCAGAGTATCAGCACGACCTTGGAAAACCCGATGAGGGGTGTGATTGCTACGTGTGCACCAACTACACCCGAGCGTATCTCGCACATCTCTTTCGCGCACATGAAATGCTCGGCCCACACCTCGCATCCCTTCACAACCTCTACTGTATTGTGCAGTACACAAAGGATTTGCGGGAAACCATTCTACG
>CAZDUC010000024.1:9079-11376 GCA_964508585.1 uncultured Candidatus Saccharibacteria bacterium | reverse complement strand
ACACATAATATCGATGCCAAGAAACGGCTGTCCTTACCTTCTAAATGGAGGGAGGAACTTGGTAAGAAACTAGTGGTTACTCGGGGACTCGATAACTGTCTCTTTGTATATCCGTTGAAAGAGTGGGAGAAAATTACTGAGAAAATCGGTAAGCTCCCACTCGGACAAGCGGATACAAGAGGGTTCAATAGGTTTTTCCTTTCGGGGGCCGTTGAGGTGGAGGTAGATACTGTAGGACGAATTCTCGTTCCTGATTTCTTAAAGGTGTTTGCGTCGCTATCTGCAAAGGTAGTGCTTGCAGGTATCCATGATCGTGTAGAAATGTGGGATGAGAATCGGTGGATTGAGTATAAAGCGCGCATTGAAGGGCAGGCTGATGCACTTGCTGAAAAGCTAGGTGAAATCGGAGTACTCTAAATCACGCTCATGACTCAACATGTACGTTCAGCATAATACGTACCGTTTTTACGGCACACAACGTTATGAAAAGTCATATCACCGTACTTACAGACGAAGCGACGGAAGCACTCGCGATCAACGAGACATCAATTGTGGTAGATGCCACTTTTGGCTCTGGAGGTCATGCGCAAGAAATTGTGGCACAACTCGGAGCATGTGGAATGTTTGTTGGTATTGATGCAGATGAAACTGCGATTTTGGATGGGAGAGAGATGCTTGCATCCTCGGTCGCCACCACGCATCTTGTGCACGGAAACTTTCGAAACATTGACTCAATTTTACAACAACTCGGTATTGAAAAAGTACATGCGATTTTAGCAGATCTTGGATGGCGTATGGAGCAGTTCTCTGGCAATGGGAAAGGATTCTCATTTCAGGTAGATGAGCCTCTCATTATGACGTATGGGAATCCCGTTGAGTATCCGTTTACCGCTCATGACATTGTTAACGAGTGGGAAGAGGAGCACATTGTTGATATCTTACGCGGATATGGTGAAGAGCGCTTTGCGGGACGCATCGCACGACACATCGTAGAAGCGAGAGAGGAAGGAGCGATAGTAACCACATTTCAGTTGGTCACCATCATTCAGAACGCAGTCCCCGCTTTCTACAATCGTGCACGCATTCACTCTGCAACGCGAACCTTTCAAGCACTACGAATTGCGGTCAATGATGAATTTCGAGCACTTGAGGAATTTCTCATCAAGTCAGTCGATCTTCTTTTGCCACAGGGTCGTCTTGCGGTGATTACATTCCATAGTACTGAAGATAGAATCGTAAAGCACTTTTTCAAAAACCGAGTACATGATCACGTTGGAGTAGTTTCTACCAAGAAACCAATTTCTGCATCAACACTTGAATTACAACATAACCCCCGTGCCCGAAGCGCGAAATTACGAATTTTTGAAAAAATATGAGGAGGCAAACACACACAACAGTATACCGAGATGAATCACGGCTTTTCTATATTGCACTTTCACTCCTGATTGCTACTATTGCGTTATACATGTATTTTGTGAGCGCTTCGGTCCTCAACGTGGTGATGCGAAAAGAAGTCGATAGTCATATTGCAGAGGCAAGCACGGTGATTGGTGAGCTTGAATCGTCGTACATTGAAATGCAACATGCGGTGAGTAGTGATATTGCGACCCATAGAGGATTCGTTGTTTCAGATAAGAAGATTTTTATACATCGAGCTGAAGATACACTGGCATTAGTAAAAAATTAGTGAAGATTCATGAGGCGTAGCGCAGTGGTAAGAATACGCATCATCTCAAGCATTGTTATTCTGTGTATGGCGGTGCTTATCGTACGTTTGTACGTCATTCAAATCCGCCATGGAGACGAGTACCGCACTATGGGAGAAGGACAGTATGTACATACGGTGAGTGAACTGTACAATCGTGGCAACATTTATTTTACAACGAAAGATAACGAAAAAGTTTCTGCAGCGACTATTAAGACAGGCTACCTCCTCGCTATTGACCCCTCAAAGATACGTGACCCTGAGCAGGTGTATACGTCACTTTCCGCAGTGACACCAATTGATCACGATACGTTTATTGAGCGTGCAAAACGGACAGAGAAGACGTACCAAGAAATTGAGAAAGAAATTGAAAACGATACTGCAAGTGCAATCGAAGCGCTCAACATTGAAGGGGTGAAATTATACCGAAATCAATGGCGGTACTACCCTGGAAAGTCTCTCGCCGCTCGCACGATTGGCTTCATTGGGTATGATGGTGATACGCTTGTTGGAAAGTATGGCCTTGAGCGCTACTACAATGATACGCTCATACGAAGTAGCGATCGCCTCAGTGTAAATTTTTTTGCTGAGT
>CAZDUC010000024.1:0-8979 GCA_964508585.1 uncultured Candidatus Saccharibacteria bacterium | reverse complement strand
AATGATACGCTCATACGAAGTAGCGATCGCCTCAGTGTAAATTTTTTTGCTGAGTTATTTAGTAACTTAGGAAACTTGGTATTTGATGCCACAGAAAGTACACAGGGAGACATTATCACCACCATCGAGCCAACAGTTGCAAGAACTCTCGATAGGGTGCTCGTTGAAGCGCAAGAGAAGTGGCAAAGTACGGTGACGGGAGGAATCATTATTAATCCAAAGAATGGTGAAATTATAGCGCTCAATGTTGTTCCCTCGTATGATCTTAACGACAGAGGTGATGCTAGTATGGAAGATTTTAGGAATCCACTCATTGAAAATGTGTATGAGATGGGTTCTATTATAAAGCCACTCACGGTCGCTGCTGGTCTTGATGCTGGGGTGATTGCACCACATTCTACCTACTATGATGCGGGCTATCTAAAGTTGAGTGACTACACGATAAAGAATTATGACGGAAGAGGTCGTGGGACGGTAGATATGCAAGAGGTGCTCAATCAATCGCTTAATACTGGAGTGGCGCATATTGCATCACTGCTTGGGAAAGAGCGGTTTCGTAAGTATTTTTATGGACTGAAACTAGGTTCTGAAACAGGCATTGATCTTCCTGGTGAAACACATGGCTTGGTACGAAACCTTGAGAGTCCTCGAGAAGTCGAGTACGCCACAGCATCATTTGGACAGGGGATTGCACTCACCCCGATTGCAACGGTTCGTGCACTCTCGACGCTTGCAAACGGTGGTACACTCATTACGCCACACCTGGTGAAGCAAATTGAGTATAAAAATGGTGATGTGCACGATGTTGGATATGCAGACGGTGATCGTGTTTTCAGTGAAGAGACGAGTGAGACCATTACCCGCATGTTGGTGACCGTCGTTGACACGGCACTCAAGGGCGGTAAAGCAAAAAATGACTACTACACCGTTGCAGCAAAGACAGGCACAGCGCAAATCGCAGGCCCAGCAGGAGGGTACTACGAAGATCGGTACTTACACTCATTTTTTGGCTATTTTCCTGCATATGACCCGAAATTTCTTATTTTCCTGTATACTGTTGAGCCGAAAGGGGTGAATTATGCATCTGAGACACTCACTGATCCTTTTATTGACCTGACGCAGTTTCTCATTAACTACTACGCATTACCACCGGATAGATAATGTAATGGACTTATATGAAACAAATCTTTAAAAAAATTATTGTATACATTCTTACGCTGGAAGCAAAAGCACTCTTGAAACGTGCCAGACCTCAAATCATTGCAATAACAGGAAGTGTCGGGAAGACCTCTATTAAGGACGCAATATTCGAAGTCTTTCGAGGAAGAGCGCATGTACGTAAAAGTGAAAAAAGTTTTAATTCAGAAATCGGTGTTCCGCTCTCTGTACTTGGACTACCAAATGCATGGAATAATCCATTCATGTGGCTTAAAAATATTGTGGATGGGGCGGTTGTCGCACTTCATCCAAGTGAGTATCCGAAATTACTTATTCTCGAAATGGGAGTCGATAGACCAGGTGATATGGACAAGCTCACTGCGTGGATACGACCAGACGTCGTGGTGCTCAGCCGTCTCCCTGATGTGCCGGTACACGTCGAGTACTTTGATTCCCCTGAAGCGGTGATCAAAGAGAAGAAAAAGCTCGTATCAGCACTTAAACCTGATGGGGTATTGGTATACAACCAAGACGATGAAAAAGTGGTTGAGGTTGCACAGAGTATTTTTCAACGATCAATAGGCTATAGTAGGTACTCACTCTCACCATTCACCGCATCAGCAGATAGGGTGGTGTATGAAAATGGTCAGGCAGTCGGTTTTGAGTTTTTGCTCACTCATATGGATTCTGCGGTCATTATGCGAGTGAATGGCTCACTTGGAGTACAGCATGCGTATAATTATGCCGCGGCTGCAGCTGTTGCTTCCGTGTTTAGTATTGACATCAAAACGGTCGCGCAATCTTTGAGTACACACATACTCCCCCCAGGACGAATGCGACTTATTCCAGGGATTAAACATACTATGCTTATTGATGATACGTACAATTCTTCACCCGCTGCGAGTGAGCGATCGCTCGCAACACTCGGTGAGTTGAAGGGAGTGAAGCGACGCATTGCTGTGCTCGGAGACATGATGGAGCTTGGACAATTTTCGATTAATGAACATGAGCGCATCGGATCACTCGTTCCTCATGTTGCAGATATACTCATCACTATTGGTGTACGCGCGCGCGGGTTTTCAAAAGGAGCGCTCGAGGCGGGTATGAACCCAAAAAATATCATAGAATTTGACGATGCACTCAAAGCAGGAAAGGAACTTCAGACTTTCATTAAAGCGGGAGATGCAATCTTGGTGAAAGGTTCTCAATCGATTCGTGCAGAACGCTTTGTGGAGGAACTCATGGCAGAGCCAGAAAAAGCATCAGACATGCTCGTACGCCAGGACGACATGTGGAAGCAAATGTAATGATGTGCATATGGTCGACATCGTAAGTCGACCATATTAATGGTCGACTTACGATGTCGACCATGGATGGAAACAGACATAATAAAAGGCCTGAAGTATGCATGAATGCATACTTCAGGCCTTTGTAGGCGGGCGATGCCCTCTAGTTGCCGCAGGTCAACCTTTCAGCGCCCTGCGTCGTGACGTATTTACCGTCATAGAAGCACTTGCTAATGACGTGATAATTGGCGGCGTCTATGGGGTAGACGATATCGGCAGCTTCACGTGCAATTTCCCCGAGAGGCTTCCTGAAGTAGCCCATCGAAGTCATTCGCGTGTCATAGGTTATAGCAAAGTGCCTGTCTCCGGGCGTGAGTTCACTGTTGACCTCTTGAATCCGGAATACTTCGCCGTTTTTCATGATGACGAAGTCGCCACTATTCGCTTGTTGGAGTCGCTTTGTCATGACAGACTCACGCCTCTGAGCGTCATCAGCCCTTGTTATATTGACGTAGTAAATGATACTGCCTACAACAACTCCCGCTAAGCAATATCCGAGAAACACCAGTAAGTGCCGTATAAAGACTTGTACTTTGTTCATTTGCTACCTCCAGTTGAATTAATCAAGACAGGCGAAATCGCCGAAACATTACCTTTAATACTATACTACTAGTATCATGATGCGTCAAGTCTTCGAGTTAAGCCACATATTGTCCAGGCGTGTGTTTCTATGGTCGACATCGTAAGTCGACCATAGACGGAGACTCGCACCTTCTTTATTAATGGTCGACTTACGATGTCGACCATATCTAGTATGGCTTTTCTCCTTGCATATTTCCTGCTGGATTGTACCTGCAAATCCAGACATCGGTTTGCTTTTGTGATGACGCATCAAAACACGTACTCACGGCACATCCGACTTCAGTGGAATCTTTCCAAACAAGTTGCGTGTAGTGACCACAGGTTTCTCCATCTTTGCAGGTATTATGGGTGTACTCATAAAACTGCTTTTCACTGGTCCAGAGGGAGACAATTTCTTTTGGTGTACTGATGAGTCCAGTGTTTGTACTCCCTGTTACCCAATGTGAAGCAAGGTTTTCACCATAGGGGGTATGTGGATCATGGGAAAGTGTGCAGTGTTGAGAAGCAAGTGTATCCCCCCACGCTTGTGCACTTTGTGCGAGTGATGTTGACCAAAAGAGAGAAGGAACACCCACCTCCGCTCGTGCAATATTTTGTGCATCGAGTATCTCAGTGATGCTAAATTTTCCGTTCGTTACTCCAGGTGTGATACCCATTTTTTGCGAAGTCTTTGGTGAGGGTGCATCAGAGAGCATTACGGTATCTTCGGTGTTTGTTGCATGTGTCTCTAATGATTTGGATACGACGCTTTTTTGATGATGAGTAGGTAGTGCTTGATGTGCAGAATGAACAGTGTTTTTTTTAGTATCAGAGTTCTTCACCGTGTGCACAGATGCTTGTTGGGCTGACTCTCTTGGAGATGGCAGTGGCAGGATAGAATTGTGCATTGCTTTTGAATCGAGTATAGCTGTTTGTTGCGTATTGACTCTGTCTTGAGCGAGTTCAAAGCCAACATACCATGGTATGCACAAAAAAATTCCAACAAGAAAAAGCCGTATGCTCGTATAACCCATTATGACCACATTGTACTATAGTTTATGATGCTGTTTCGCATGAGAGTGTTTATAGAGATAGGAGCAAAAAGTTGATGCTCATGTCTTTTGAGTATCTAAGAGCCTATCCACTAACCCCAGATACGAGGCATCGAGGACTGAAAACATGAGGCGTATTCAATATACGATGAATGTTTGAAGGACGAAGATAACGAAGTAGGTGGGGTTAGTGGATAGGCTCTAACTTATTCTGCTCTGCGTAGTGATATACTACATATACATTAATAACCATTGAAGTGCTATGTGCGGAATATTTGGCTACGTAGGGAATCAACAGGCGACTCCATTTTTGATTGCAGGCCTTAAAACACTTGAGTATCGTGGGTATGATTCTGCGGGCTTGTATGTGCCGGGGTTTGGAGTTGTTAAATCTGTAGGTCCGATTGTGGAGTTAGAGAAAAAGTGTCGTGAAGCAATCGTTGGGACGTCGGGTATCGCGCATACTCGCTGGGCGACTCATGGTGCACCAACAGAAAAAAATTCTCATCCTCACCACGACATGAGTCAATCACTTTGGTTGGTACACAATGGTATTATTGAAAATTTTAGGGAGATCAAAGAAGTGTTGAAGGTACAAGGTATTACCTTTTACTCAGAAACAGATACGGAGGTACTCATAAAACTCATCGGTTCATTTTACCGAGGAAACCTGCTCACCGCCACGTCACAGGCACTTCGAGCAGTGCGGGGTACATATGGTATTGCGGTGATGAGTGAACATGCGCCTGAGCAAATTATTGTGGCGAGAATGGGAAGTCCGCTCGTGCTTGGGCTTGGGAAAAAGTGTAACCTCGTATCTTCGGATCCGTCTGCACTCCTTGCACATACGAAACATATCGTGTATCTCGATGATGGAGAGATTGCGGTCGTCACAAGTAATTCGTACTCAGTACAGACAATTGCGGGAGCAAAGCGAGAGAAAAAATCAGAGACAATTACCTGGAGTCATGAAGCGGTGCAGAAAAATGGGTATGACCACTTCATGCTTAAAGAAATCCACGAAGCCTCTGAGGTAATCGACAATGCACTGCGAGGACGACTCATGCCCGAGATAGGTGGAGTGAAACTCGGTGGTGTCGAAAGCATCGCAAAACGTCTCAAAGATATGGAGCGATTGTACATCATTGGGTGCGGTTCCGCGTACTACGCGGGTGCGGTAGGGAAGTATATGCTCGAAGAGTATGCACACCTTCCAGTAGAGGTAGAGTTGGGAAGTGAGTATCGATACAAAAAGACGTTTTCAGAAAAAAATATCGCCGTGCTCTGCGTCAGTCAATCTGGTGAAACTGCAGATACAAAAGCCTCACTCGAAAAAGCAAAAAAGATGGGTATCGTCACACTTGGTATGGTGAATGTGGTGGGTTCTGCGATAGCGCGTGAGGTGGATGCAGGCATATACAATTATGCAGGGCCCGAAGTAGCAGTTGCCTCAACAAAAGCATTTCTTTCGCAACTTACTACTTTTGTACTCCTTACTCTGTTTATCGGAAGGGAACGGGGGATGACCAAGGTTGAAGGTGGAGAGATTATTAACCAGCTCCAGTTGCTTCCGAAGATGATCAAAAAAGTGCTGTCTCAGGGTGCTCGCGTTGAGGAAGTGGCAAAAAAGTACGCACACTACCGTGATTTCATGTACCTTGGGAGAGGTGTACATGCACCAGTTGCCTACGAAGGTGCACTGAAACTCAAAGAGGTTTCGTACATTCATGCGGAAGCGTATGCCGGTGGTGAATTAAAACATGGTCCAATTGCGATGCTCGACAAGAATTTTCCGATATGCGCACTCGCTCCAATCAATGAGGTGTATGAAAAGATGGTGTCAAATATCGAAGAGGTAAAGGCACGGCAGGCACCTGTGTTGGTGGTGACCACCGAAGGAAATACGCACATACAATCAGTAGCAGATGATGTTTTGTATATCCCTAAAGCACACCCGCTTATACAGCCCATACTCACCACACTGGAACTTCAACTCTTTGCGTACTACGTCGGAGTTGCAAAAGGTATCAATGTCGATAGACCACGAAATCTCGCAAAGAGCGTGACTGTGGAATAGGTGAAAGATACATTTCAGTGCGAATTTTTTTACGTTGACAAGATGCACTGTTCTCGGTAGTCTCAAGGGAGTATTGTTACCATGGTGATGGTTTTTGAGAGGAGGTGTGAATGGAACACGTTCTAGAGTTTTTAGGAAAATGTTGGTTACTGTGGCTACTTCTTTTTCTGGCTTTTCTTTACCTTGCATGGCGGAGACCTGGGAATAAATCAAATGAAATGGATGAAAGCCCTTTATGTCTAAATGATGAAGTGAGTAGCCAGACGAACCTTTTTGTCCGCCTTGCACTCCTTGCTCTTGTCTTACTCATTACAGGAGTGCTCCATCGGTTGTAAGAAGTAGTACCCCGCCTTCTTTGAGGCGGGGTACATTGTATAAGTAGGTGGGTTATCTGATTTTTTGACTTTTGTCTCTTAATACTATATAAGAAAATAGGTCTGTGTTCTAAGAAAATCCGTATACCATTACACTGAGAGGGGAGGAAGTACACATGAAAGAGATTCTCCAAAATAGCTTACCTGCATGGGTGTTGCTCAGCTTCGTGTTTTTGTTTCTCACCATCGTTTCGCTCATGTGTGAAGATCTTGAAGAAAAGCAACCAATGCAAGTTGGGTATAGCCTGCTTCCGGATGTGACACCAAGTTATGTCTGGGGATTTGTATGCGGGATATTTGTATTACTCTCTTTGATTTCGGGCATCTTTCGATTATTTTGATTTTTATGGAGTACCCGAGATCGTTTTCAAACCGTCGTCCATGTGGGCGGCGGTTTATTGTGTGTAATCCATAATCGCCCGCACGCCTACGGCGTGCGGGCGATTATATACGTATCAGCACTACACCTTCTCAACCAGCATCATGTTTGTCGAGCCAGCCGTCCCAAAGGTGATGCCTGCTGAGAGTACGAAAGTATCTCCCTTTTGTGCAATTCCTCGCTCTATGAGTACTTTCCGAGCAATCTTTTGTGCATCTTCAAGGCGTTTCACTTTTGTAATGAGTACAGGCTCGCATCCATATGTTACGAGACTTTGATTAAATGATTCAACGTGCGGGGTGAGTACGAGGATTGGAACGTGTGGACGATATCGTGCAATCATGTTGCCGGTATGCCCACTCTCACTGAAGGCAACGATAGCCTTCGCGTTTGTTGTGATTGCAGTTTTCATAACCGATTGGCTCACCGCTTCACAGGCATTTTGAGGAGGGAAGTCCCACTGCATCCGTCGTTCAGCATAGAAAGGATCTGATTCAACCTCGTGTGCAACCCGGGACATAACCTCAATCGGGCGATGTGGATGTAGTCCTACTGCAGTTTCATCTGAAAGCATGACTGCGTCTGTCCCATCGAGAATTGCATTCGCGATGTCACTTACCTCAGCTCGTGTTGGTGTCGTTTCAGTCCGCATTGAATCGAGCATCTGTGTTGCAGTGATGACTGGTTTCCCCGCGCGGTTTGCAGCACGAATAATTTGCTTCTGGAGGAGTGGAACTTTTTCAAGCGGAACCTCTATAGCAAGATCACCTCGAGCGACCATGATGACATCAGAAGCATCGATGATTGCATCGAGGTTATCGATTGCAAATTTTGTTTCAATTTTCGCAACGATAGAGATTGGTTTTCGGGTGTGCTTCGCGATAAGTTTGCGAAGAAGATGAATATCAGTCGCATTGCGGACAAAGGAGAGTGTAATAAAATCTGGATTTTGACTTAGTCCAAAGACGAGATCTTTTCGATCCTTTGGAGTAAGTGAAGAAATAGAGAGGTTTGCATCAGGAACGTTGACACCTCGTCGTCCTCGTATGGTGCCCCCATGAACAATGGTGGTGCGGATTTCGGTATCGGTGAGAGAGTCGACCGTTAATTTCTGCTTCCCATCATTGAGGTATATCGCCATCCCCTTGGTGACTTCCTTCGGTAACTTTGCATAATTAATCGCTACGCGTGATACGGTGCCGACACATTTTTCAGTGGTGAGCACAAGCTCATTTCCGGGAACGAGGGTGACCGTCTCAGTACTGAAGTCGCCAATGCGGATTTTTGGACCAGAGAGATCCTGGAGTATCGCGAGAGGGCGTCTTGCCCGGAGTGCTGCGGTGCGGGCGTGCTGAATCATGCGCGTATGTGACTCATAATCCCCATGACTCATGTTGATGCGAGCAATGTTGAGCCCTGCCTTGAGCATGCTCTCAATCACCGAGACATCAGATGAATGTGGTCCAAGCGTCGCAACAATTTTTGTCTTGGAATTAAAACGATAGTTCATATAAAAATATTTCCCCGAAGGTGCACCTATTATGGAATAACAACGCCATAGTATACCCCACATACAACAATGAATTCAATGGAAGTACATATGGGGACGTCTGCCATTTTTGAAGGTCATACTTCGTACGACTCAGTCATGTTGGACTTGCCACTAACAAGATAGCACAACAATGCTGCGTGTCGAAAAATGCATGACTGTAAAAACGTCTTGTGTTGCTACTCCTTATTTTTTAGATTCGGACCAAAGGCGGCGTGGTGCATTCCTGATATCTTCAATTTAATTTCAAAGAATTCACGAATTAGAATCATAATTTGTTTCGCAATCTCTGTGCTGATTGCAACTCCTTGATATGTTTCCATCTCTCTTTCGATTTCCTCAGCTCGACGCATTAACTCTGAACCTCTATGTTCAGTTTTCTCCCATTGAGTCTGTAGCACTAGGATTTCTTGACGAATTTTTGGCAAAATTTCCTTATCCAGTGCAATGTGATTTTCATTGGCTTCCTTACGAGCATTTATT
>CAZDUC010000023.1:9725-11427 GCA_964508585.1 uncultured Candidatus Saccharibacteria bacterium | reverse complement strand
AAATTTCTTACAATTTTCTTGTATGAAATCCTAAAATGTATTCTATCTTCTATGTGTCGCGTTAGATTTGATTGACTAGGGTATATTATTTACTTCATCAATGGGAATTTCTTTCTCGGAATCTATTGCTCCATAATCATACTTATTTTTATATCTTTCATACACACCATCAGCTAACTGTTTGAGTATTTCACAAAACTCTCCTTTTAAAAGGAGACCATCTCCGGTCATGACAAAATCATGCCTAGTGCTTCCGGTCACATGAAATCTACCGTCATCGGCCAGTTCTTCACTTTTGGAAAACGACTTCATCTTTTGTGAATACGTTTTAACAGGAAGTCTAAAATATGCACTGTATCGCACCACACTTGACTCAATTTTATTTGTTTCAAGGTCTTGTAGGTATGCGCTTTGTGCGGTTTTGGGGATATTATTTCTTTCAACAATCAGTGCTGTTCTGTCAGGGAAATAGCAAGCAAACATCCTAGTATTCACATTGTTATAACTGCCTTGCTGTCCTATGAGACTATCTGGTTCCGGAACAAAATCATCTACAGTAAGTGTGTTCAATGCTTCAGAAAGCTTTTCTCGTACCTGTTCTTTCAATTTTCTTCGCTCTTCCCCATCAGCATTTTCAATCTGTGTATCAAGCAAAAATAGCTCCTCAGTTAAGTCAGTTACATTACCTTCATCGACTAACTCCTTTCTAAAAGTAAACCGTTCATTTTCTTTCATACAATAATAATTTTAATTTTGCTAATTATTTCTAACTATGTACTCAGGCAAATGCTGTTTTGGTTCCCACCCAAGGGCGCGGGTTTTTGTGGAATCTACATTCGCAGATGCACGAGTGGTCTTTGTTGCAGGGAGCATCTCGATTGTTCCGCCAAACATCTGTGCAACGTCCATGAGTGAAAAAATCTCATCCGTCCCAATACCAAAATTATCCCCCTCCCCTTTCTCTCCGACGAGCACAATACCCTTCACTGTATCCGCGACGTGGGTGAATGCACGTTCCTGCGTCCCAGGCTCGCGCACGAGCAAAGGGTCACCCTTTGCTCGTGCTTGTCGCCACGTCTCGATGACCGTTCCATACTCCTTAATCGTACGCTCACGCGGTCCGTACACATTATAAAAATACACAATTGCGTACGAAAGCTCGTACCAACGCGCGTAGTTAGAAACAAGCTCAGTGTTCGCCGCCTTCATCCATGTATACGGTGCAAGGTCACGTCCCACGACTCCGTCTTCACGGGCACCCACTCCCTTTGTAGAAGACCCTGCGTACACGAGTTTACATTTTGTTTTTCTCCAAAACTCAAGCACACCAAAAGTGCCTGTGATATTGAGATCAAACACGACCTCCGGCTCTTCAATACTCTTTGCGACCCGTGAGTACTCACCGAGGTGATAGATGATGTCGGGAGTTTCCGAAATAAGTGTCGCAATGTCTTTCGTATGGCCTGTGCGGTACTCGACACCCAAGACATGATTCTCGATAGTACCGGCAAAGTAGTTGTCGAGGGAAATAACTCGGTGTCCGTCCGCAACCAGTCGCTCACAGAGATGTGAGCCCACAAATCCCGCCCCTCCTGTCACAAGCGCAAGTTTAGTTGGTTCCATAAACGGTTGAGGTTAATTTCGTGTAGATACTGATATATGTGCCCGGGGCGGGCGAGCCCGCCCCTTCCGTGACGAGTAT
>CAZDUC010000023.1:4402-9625 GCA_964508585.1 uncultured Candidatus Saccharibacteria bacterium | reverse complement strand
TCTTTCGGTGTAGGAGGTTGAGTACTCTTCTGTGCATGTATGGCTGGCTCTCGCTTGGGTGCGACTGCTTCAGGTCTCACGTGTCGCACATACTCTTTTTTTGTATGCCCTGCATGTCTGTGAGGGTGTGTATTCTCAGGAGCTTTTTCTGTCTGTGTCACCAATTGCTTTTCTTCAGGAACAAGGGGCGGTGTCGGTTCTTCCTTCACCTGAGTGAGTACGTTACCGAGGAGCGCTTTGAGTTCAGTGCGATCACCGACCCCTTGTTTCTTCGGAAACAAAGAAGTGTCATGCGTAGCCTTCGGTGTTTCGACAATACGCTTGAGTACAGAGCGAAGCGCATCGGCTTGCTGTACGCGCTTTGGGTGCTCCTCCTTTGGTCTCTCAATTCTCTGCGGTGGAGTTGGTGATGTATAGTTCCTTTCACTTCTTTGGGAAGGAGCTTCTCTTTGTGGTTCTGGAGATGGGGTTGCAGGTATCTGCGCAGATGCTACTTCTGACACAGCAACTGGCGAAGGTGTCGGTGCTTCCTCTGTTGTTTCTATGTGAGTTGAAGGGGGTACACTCAATGACGCTGATTCGAGCGTTGGTGCTGACATTTGCACAGTCACGGATACTTGCGTTTCTCCCAACGGTGTTGGTGTTGGCTTCACCTGCAATCCTTCTGACACGGGTTCTGAGTTTTCCACAACTCGTGGCACGTATTTTTGTTCTTGCGGAACTGAAGCTGGTGTCGTCGTTTCACTCATCTCTCTCCCTGACACCACTCGTTTGGCACCTTCATAACGTGCTGGTGTCCTTTCAGGGGTACGTCCTGATGCACCTTCTGGAACACGCCTCCTCTCTGTGTCGTACTTCCGTGGCATTACTGGTGCTGTATCGGTACTTTGCACTCGATCGGGCTTCCGTGGCACCACGACTGGTTCATGGAACTTGCGAATCACTTCTTCAACCTCAGCACGTGGGCGGGTAAAGCGCTCACGACTTGCGACGATTGCCATCTGCTTACGAGAAATGGCTGGTGGCGCAATTGGCGGAAGTGTCTCTGCTGAAAATGGCTGTGAGCCAATGCCGTCAATCATGAGGGTGAGGTATATCTGCGCGAAGCTCAAGTTCACAATATCCGTCGCCAAAAACTTTGGGGTAAAAATAGTTTCGAGAATCTCGGCGTCAAAAGGCCCTACTCGAAAGGCCACAATGGTACCCACGTTCCCAAAGACGGCACTTCGCACCTCCTCTTCCATTTGTTCAATGTACTGGTGCGCGATAGTGAGATTGAGGTGGTACTTTCGTGCCTCGGAGAGAATGTTTGCAAACGTTGCATTTGCAAACGACTGAAACTCATCCACATAAAAATAAAAGTTGGGCATGTCGCGCATTTTTTCTGGCGGTAAGTCTGCGCGACTCATTGCTGCGAGATAGATACGAGTGGTGAGCATTGACCCGAGGAGATTGGCATTGGTCTCTCCAATGAGCCCCTTTGAGAGATTCATAATGAGAATTTTTTTCTCATCCATAATCTCACGGATATCAAAACTCGATTTTGGCTGACCAATGATATTTCGAATGATTGGGTTCGCGGTAAACTGTCCAATCTTATTTTTGATTGCGTCCCCCGCCTCCTGCATGTACCGCTCGTTATACTTGGCGAACTCATCCACCCAGAAGGAGCGAACGCCAGGGTCCTGCACGTTACTGATTACCATGTTGCGATAATCCTTGTCTGAGAGCATTCTGTTGACGCCGAGGAGTGTTGAGCCTGGTGTTTCGAGAAGCGCCATGAGCGTGTTCTGGAGAATGTACGCCATACGCGCACTCCATGCATCAATCCAAATCTTTTCAAACACGGACATGAGTCCTGACACCACAAGGTGGCGCTTGTCTGCGCCCACATCCTCCATGATGTTGAATGACACAGGGTGGTCTGTATCAAACGGCGCGAAGTAGAGCACGTCCTTGATACGGTGTTCGGGGATGTAGTTGAGGAGTGTCTCTGCAGCAGAACCATGGGGATCAATAAAGGCCATGCCCTCACCGTTCAGAATATCCTGCACTGCCATATTCTCGAGAAGTGTCGACTTCCCCATACCTGTCTTTCCGATGACATACATGTGGCGCTGACGGTCTTTTGCTTTGATACCAAATTGCACATTTTTTCCTCGTGCGTCTGTTTTTGCAAAGAACGTAATTTTGTTGGGATCAAATGCCATACGCACAGTATAACAAAGAACCCACGGCTTGCGTGCCGTGGGTGGGGGAACAGAAACTCAAGTGCGTGACTTACGTCACTGCAAGTTACGAGATTTCAGCTCCTCGTATATCGCAACATACTGTTCTTCGAATGCATTGCCTACTTCTGGCAGTGCACCTTCTTCAAGCGCAAACAATCGATCATGAACTCCCCTGTTTCTTCCCATTTCTCTCCATAAAAAAATGAGTTCCTTGTCAGAAAGTTCTGACGGTTTCTTTCCATCTTCGATACCATGTACCATGTCGTTCTCCTTGTGTGGTTGTGTGCAAAACCCTACAAATCTTAACACGAAGTAGAAAAGAGTAATAAAAACTTACTCCGTAAGCAATGCTTCACGAGTATAAATATTACTTGGTGCCCATATCCCCAGTACAAAAGGTTCATACTTCACTTTCGTACGGGGCAGGCATCCATTACTCTCTCAGCAGTGCTTCTTGTGTATAGATATTACTTGGTGCCCATATCATCCATGAGTGCACGCCGGCGTCGTAGCTTGCTTGGATTTGGTTTTGGACATCGACGGCATCATAGTCGCCACCGTAGTCAAAGTCCTGAATCCATGTGCGAAGCTTATCGGGAGAGTAGGCCGGTTTTGCGTACAGCGCGGGTGTCGAGGTGCCAATGCGCGTATGTGCAAAACCGGCCACCACCGTCGTCGTCGCACGAAGCCGATTGACTCCACCCTGCATCGCGTAGTTGACCACTTTGTATGGGTGATCATTTGGATTCCCGAGTCCAAGGAATGACTTCGGGTAGTGTGACGGGTACACCATCGGTGCCACAAAATCAAAGTGCGCGACCGCACGTTCAATCACCTGCCCAATCGAGAGGTCGTCCGTGTTTGTGGTGGTCATTCCAAAAAGGTCAACCGACGTATATGGGGTTGAAGATGCGCGCCCCGTATTCTCATGTCGCACATCAGCGAAAAATGTCTCATCATCAAGCTTTTGATTGAGGTACTGAAAGAACGCTTCGAGGTTTGCCTGCTTATCACTCTTGTACTCACTCTGCATACTCAGCGGAAAGGCAATGTCCTGCATATTGCCATCTGAGGGATAGCGTACATAGTCAAAATTGAGTTCATCGAAGCCAATGTTGTATGAATCTCGTGAGAGCAATAAGATATGATCCCAGTACGGACGCGCGCCCACATCAATAAATGAGAGACCCTTCCCGTCTCTCCACACAGAGCCATCAGACGCTTTCTTGACAGCAAGGTCTGGGCGTACGTTTGCATAGAACGGATCTTGAAAGACCGTCACCCGGCCAATGACAAAGATATTCTTTTTGTGGAGTTCTGCAACGAGTGCTTCCATATCAGACGCACCACACTTCGCAGCATCCCACGCACTTCGCCATTCAGGAGACGCAGGTGGGAAAGAAATAGTGCCAGAGAAATCTTTGATATCAATAACAACCGCATTGACCTCCGTCTCATCAATGAGTCGTATGAGCTTCTCACGAAACGGCACGGTTCCAGCAACACACGAGGTCATGTAAATTGCCTTCACCGCACCGGGGAGTGGAACATGCGTCATAACCTTACGTGTATCTTGTTTTGCTACCTGAGATGATGAGGTGGCATTATGGGACGTTGTCGCCGTTGCTTGCTGTGAGTGCGCAACATACTCAACCGTGGTGAGTCGCGGAATCGCAACATAGGAAAGTGTCACAAATGTCAGCCCAAGCACTCCATATGCAACTGCGCTTTTCATATACTTATGAGCAAATCATCTCCCGTGCCTTTTGAGTCCCCTGTCGTAATTGAGGTACTCTCCGCAAACACATCAGCTCGACGCTCTCCATTCTCCCGCTCAAGTGACTGAAAAAAAGCATTCCTGCGGAGCGCATACCCGACGCCCATAAGAAGCACACCAACAGCAACAAGTGACCACTTTTTCCATTCACCGGGCACACCGAGAAAAGGTACAAAAAATACAAAAATTCCAATGACAAACACCAATGTTTCCTTTGACATGGTGCTAGTATAGCGCGAAATCAGCACAAGCGCGAAACGCGGGCTGTGGAGCGTTACTCTTTATTTGAAAACAGCCCCGCGCTTATGGCGCGGGGCTGGTGGCAGACTCGAGGTTGAGTCAGTGCAGCTGCAGTTTTATCTCATATACAGTCTTCCCTGCAGTTCGTAGCGCGTGAAGAATTCGCTCTCGGTCCTTCTCTGAAAGCATGAAAAACGCATCGTTCATGACTGCCATTGTATCGTCTATCCCGCCGATACAAAAAAGAACTGGATAATTTTCGGACTGACCACGGACATCTCCGTCTTCCTGAGGTGATATGGAAACAAAAATTCCACCTCCTTCTGAATCGAATTGTGGCTGTCCGAAATTGGCACCCTTGATCAATTGCTCCAAATAACAGAAAACACTTCCTCTCGTAGCTAACATTTCATTCTCCCGATTTCATGAATTTAAGAACATCCTCTACACCGTCACGGCGATATACATTCAAGATACACTTGTACACATAAATCACCAGATTATCAATCTAGCGTCTTTATACCACAGGAGACATTTTTATACTATATTACTCTACGATTTGTACCAGCACCACAAACTCCCCTCGCACGTGGTCGGGATGATCTACAAAATATTGCAAAACCTCCTCTGGAGTCCCCTGCACCACCTCTTCAAACATCTTCGTGAGCTCCCGTGCAATGGTGATTGTACAGGTAACCGTACTACCTTGCCCACACTCCGTTACAAGAGATTCAAGTGTTTTCATAATCCGATGGGGTGCTTCATAAAACATGACAGGGATTTCGTAGGATGACAGTTTTTTGAAAAAGGTTTGACGTCCTTTCTTGAGTGGAGCAAAGCCAAGAAACACAAAACTATTCCCCGGTGTTCCTGCAATTGAGAACGTGGCGGTAATCGCTGAGGCGCCAGGGATGGCGTCGAGGCGCGCGCCCCCCCCGCCGGGGCGCGCCCCCCAAAACCCCCCCCGCGCCCAAC
>CAZDUC010000023.1:0-4392 GCA_964508585.1 uncultured Candidatus Saccharibacteria bacterium | reverse complement strand
ACAAAAAAATTTGCCGGGTTTTCCCTCAATTTGAGAGGGGGGGGTTAAGGGCGGGGGCGCCTGGGTGGGCGTCGCCGCCCGCCCCCGCCGCGCGGCCCCGCGCCACCAAAAGCACCCCCGGATCACTCACTCCCGGTGTCCCCGCATCAGAGACGAGGGCGATGTGCTTCCCTGCTTCCAAATCAGCAAGGATGTCATCATGCACCTTCTCGCTCGCGTGTGCATCGTAGCGTCTCAACCTCGTCTCAATACCATAGTGCTTGCAAAGATTCCCTGTGACGCGCGTATCCTCACACAGCACATAGTCAGCTTCTTTGAGCACACGAATAGCGCGCAGGGTGATGTCCTCCATGTTCCCGATTGGGGTTGCAACAACTGAGAGTATTCCTTGTGTATTTGACATGGTATTCATATATAGTTATAATCTAAGTACTTTTGGGATTACCCACCGATCCAGAGCGTATGCTCTGGTGATGATTAGAGAGCTCGAGCAAACACTCGAGTTTTTCTTTTACCTTCATGAAATCAATATCATCAAGAGTCGCAAGTCGACGCTGAAAACGGTTGACGCTAAACATACGAATCAGATACAAGAGTACATACCGTTTCTCTCCGTGCACAGAAACGTCAGTAAACCATGAACCAATCTTTTCTTGTATCGAGAGTGGTATGCCAATAAAATTATTCTTTGACAGCTTCTTAAGTATCAATACTGGTCTTTGGTAAGCGGCACCTTTTCCACACGATTCTGTTGCAACATTGAGGCCTACAGAACACCACCACATTTCCTGTTCGCTAAATAAAAAATCTTTTTTTCTATCTTCCAAGAGTTTCTTTTTACTATTCCAATTATCAAAATCCTTTCTCATGTAACAACGCTAACATTCACTGTTCAAAATGCAACCCCTGAGCCAGAGGCGGGGGTTCGTAAACTAATTCTCATGTCACCACAGTGTCACCCCATATATTAAAATCCCCCGTCGTCTCGCGACGGGGGACGTATTCAAAAGGACCCTACTTGAGTCTTTCAAACATCCTTTCAATTGTCTGAAATAATTCCACAACCTTCGCTTGCTCTTTTATCGCGCGACCCAGCGAAAGCATCAGACTATCGAGCATGCTATGAGCAACTCCTCGATACGTTCCAAACAATTCACAGACAAAGTCCGAATCTACGAAACGAACTTCCGATGTTGCGACCTCCCCTCCCTCATCGAACGTAACAGACCACGTAGCCCACACAAGGTGACGAAACTGTTCTTTCTGAGACACAAGAAGAAGAACCATTACGCTCGCTTCCGGATGATTATAAACAAGCCCCGGAAAAACGCGTGTTGTAGGACTGGTTCCTTCTTGAAAAGAGGTCCGACGACGAGGGACAGGAATACGGATGTATGCATTATTTCCCCTGTTCTCGCCACTCATCAAGTCCGAGATGGGAACAAAGATACCTGGGGTACGACCGAGAACTCCACCATTCTTTCCCATGAAAAAGTCCCAAATCATCAACCATGTTGGTGGCGGAACGTCTCTCGAACATGTTTGCGTCAGACCCAGCAGATGATCTCTCATACCCCAGGCTTGAGAAAGCTCCAGAGCTTCAAAATCTTTATCACTAATGGACGTATCCATTTGTCTTTTCCTTGTAAAGGTACTTCAGAAAATGCCTCGACGGATCGAAGCTCCAAATGCACTATACTCATATCTGCGCATTTTGCAACAAAATGAAAAAAGAAAGGCGCATCGGTTATCCCAATGCGCCGTGTTCGTCGAGGACTAAGTTAGTCCCACTGACCCACTCTGCCAATCCGAAACTGTTCGTGTTCATCCGGATTTTCCCTTCGGAACTTCGAGTACCTCGACATTATGCGGTAAAGCGAAATTCGTAAAATCCTCCACTTCCGAAACACCCGATTTGGAAGCACCTTTCTCAAAAACAAGTTAATGTTCACTCCTCACCTCCGTTCTGTCTAAACCAGATTTCAGTATACCATGTATTTCTATTTAGTCAATACCTCAACAAGCCTTGGTTGTGGGTATAAAAAAGAACACGTGAGCAAGCTCACGTGTTTCGAAGATCCGTTCCTTTACCACGATGGGTTGGAATCCACTTTTTTAAACTGTCGTAGCACCCAATCCCTCCATTGTTCTGGACACCATTCATATAATCGTTTACAAAACTCAAGGAAGCTGTTTCGAAGAGAATTCTCTTCTGGGTTCGTGCGAAGGTACATACAACTTCCAGCGATCTGTCTCCCGTACATACGCCCCAGTATCATTCGTACCCTCCTCAAATGGAGCGCTTCGCTCACGATATTGAGCCATGCGACTCCACCATCCCGCTCCTGAACGTTTTGAACGTATGGAATAAAAGCTTTCAGCTCTCCACGTGTGTTGAGGCTTTCCGCATCAAGCTCCACAACTTCGTCTTCAGTACACCCGGCTTCCAAAAGCCAGTCTTTCATAAGACTTGCCATGGTCACTTCCATGTCAGGAAACAGGGGAGGACGAGTTGCTGCTACCACAATGACTCCACGCCCCAGGGTTTTCAAAAACACAAAACCAGTGGTAAGCCGTGCCTTGGTCCTCACTCCAAGAACATACTTCCCACTCTTGCTTTTTTCTACCTCACATCCCAACACGAGAATATAGTCCATGTCGTCGCTCCTTGAGAACAATCAAAAAATCTACTGTAGCGTAGAACAATATAGTCAGTTTGTCAACCTTGTCGCAACTTTCGTTACATCCCCCGCTCCCATAACGAGAACAACATCGTGTGCAGAAATAGTCTGCTGTAACTCTGCAACCACTGTATCAAATGAATCATGCGCTTGTGCGGGAATGCCCTTTGTCGCGACGTACTCTGCAAGCATTGTGTGTGACACCCCGCTCTCATTTTCTTCACGCGCTGCGTAGATTGGGAGTACAAAGACTTCATCCGCGAGACTGAGTGCATCAACAAAATCATTGAACAACTCATGGGTCCGCGAATACGTGTGGGATTGAAAGACGAGTATGAGTTTTCGATCTGGGTAGAGCTCTCGCGCACCCTGAAGTGTTGCTTTAATTTCTGTCGGATGGTGTCCGTAATCGTCGTACACCTTTGCGCCATTCACCTCTCCCTTATACTCGAAACGTCGCCATGTTCCCGCAAACTGCTCGAGTGCCTCTTTACACCGTAGGGGTCTGACCCCTACGATTGAGGCGACCGCGGCAGCGGCGGAGGCATTCATCTGATTGTGTACTCCGGGGACTTGGAGCTTGAGCTGTGGGTCAAAATACTTTCCATAGTCAACGATCTTTGCGTGTACTCCCTCGAGAATTGGCGCAATATTTTCTCCACCAAAATTTACAATAACCACTCCACCTTCACGTACCTGAAGTGCAAACTCATGAAACGCCTGTTGTACAGCGCCGAGATTTTTGTAGTAATCGACATGTTCATGCTCCACATTGGTAATAATGAGCACGTCAGGTGTGAGGCTGAGAAAATCACGCCTATACTCGCACGCCTCGACAACAAAATACTTACTCTTCCCTGCGCGATAGTTGCTCTTCGTTGACGCACGAAGTGAACCCACAATTGCAGAAGGATCGAGTCCTGCTTTTTCAAAAATATCAATAATCATCGCGGTCGTCGTCGTCTTCCCGTGACTCCCCGCCACCGCAATGAGGTAGTACTCATTCGCCACCATACCGAGTGCTTCAAAGTAGTTCATCGACTGAATACGGAGCTCTCGCGCCTGTACAAGTTCTTCATGATCCAATGGCATTGCTTCGGTGTACACAATAAGGTCAATATCGTCAGAAATATTTCCCCCTATTTGTTCTGGAAAAAAAGTAACTCCCTCAGCTTCGAGTGCATGTGTGATGTCTGAGGGAACACGGTCAGAGCCACTCACTGTCTTACCCTCTGTGAGAAAAAGACGAGCAAGCGCAGACATACCAATGCCCCCAATCCCAATGAAATGTACTTTTTTAATATCACTCAATTTCATATGATTTGATGATGTCGACAAATAGGTCGTTGCGCTCATACTCATTTACAAACATACCGAAAGAAGCGAAGCCGGGAGAAAAGAGGAGTACATCGCCAGCCTCGCCTACGGCGAGGCTGGCTCTCACAGCATTCTCGAGTACGTCCTTCCCCGTCACTCCCTCCACACTATTCCCATTAATGGGAATAGTGTGGAGCAGTGCTTTCAATTTGTCTGTTCCAGTTCCAGGGAGGAACACCACCTGCTTGCAATATTTTTCGATTGGCTCTACAAGCACATTGGGGTCTACGTCTTTATATGCACCGCCACAAATAAGAATCACATTCTTTACGTCTGTTGCCGGATTGGCTACCGCCTCAATCCCGCGCATCACCGCAGTCGGCGTTGTTGCGTT
>CAZDUC010000022.1:0-11776 GCA_964508585.1 uncultured Candidatus Saccharibacteria bacterium | reverse complement strand
CTGTACCGTATGGTACTTGTGTCCTCAATAAAGGTTCCATTTTCTGCAAACACGTTCCCTGTCCCGGCAAGATCCCAAAGTGAATTGTTCGCTTTGAGGAAGTGGGCGGTACTGATAGTGAGCTTGCCGAGTACGGTCGTCGTCGCAACACTTCCTGGTGTGGTGGTACCGACACTCAACGAATTTCCAAGGACAAGATTTCCAAACGTCCATGGGGTGGTTCCTCCGAGTGTGTTCGTCTGTTCAATCGTTGTCGTACCACTTCCGAGAGAGAGTGCTCCATTGCCTGAGAAAGAGCCACTTGTAACGGTGATATTGCCTGTTCCGGTTACAGTACCCGTCGCGAGTGAAATGCCGTATGCGGAACGAATATTACCATTCACATTCCATGCGCCACCAGCTCCAGTAAACGAAAGTGTGTTAAAGGTAATTTCCTGTGGTGCTGGAGTTGTAATGGTTTTACCGGTCGTGGTTGCATTCATAACAACGGACGTCGATGCTGGGGTAAAGCTTGCACCACTATCCATACTGAAACTACCGCCGAGGGTGTATGTCGAGGTTGCGTATCCAATAAAAGTCGCATTATCATCAATGTGGAGTGAACCATCAAATGAAGTGGTTGATGCATTCCCCCGCACTGTAATGTCTCCATTTGCATTGAACGATGTACTTGATGCGATGTGGAGTTCGGTATCTGCAAAAAGTGTAAGCGAGTTTACCGTTCCTGTCGCAACCGTAAAGCGTACATCATTATCGTCAGTACTATCAAACATTGCCATGTCCGTAATCGAAAGTGGTACCACATCTTGATGCTTCGTGATGATTCGGTTTGCATAGAGATGATGGTTGGTGATATTGCCGGTAGGAGTCTTTGTCACCACCGCACCACGCTGCCCTCCGTTGGTATCAAGGTACGTCGTGAGTACTACATCTCCAATAATACCTGAGACGTATATGCTATACGAACCATTCGATGCAGAACAATGTGTTGATGTGGCGATTCCAGAGCTCGTTACCACTCGAACATTTGGAGAGGAGCCATTACAGGTTGGTGCACCCATGGTGGTCACTCCGTCATCACTGTACACCGTCCCCGAAACAGTGATAGCAAGTGAGCTATCATCCCATCGAATAGACCCAGGGTCACCGGTGTCATTATCGTATACTTCTCCGTCAAGATTACCTGTCGTCTCCTTAAACCACCAAAACAGGCTCGGGTTGCCATCTTTTTGTGTCACATTTCTTCCCGTGATGGCGGTCGTCGTTCCAAAGGATACTCGATAGATTTGAAGTGAGGTGGTCGCGTTATTGATCGTTGACGAAGACACCGTAAGTGCAGTTCCTGAAGCAACACCAAGAGTGAATGCACCATCTGAGAGCCCTATCACTTTTGTTGAACTCGCGAGTGTCAGTCCTGATGCGCCGAGACCAGCGAAGCTGTAGTGAGATGCAGTTGTCGTCCCTCGCAACACAGAGAGTGCGTACGTTCCGGTGAGTGCATCCATGGTGGTTGTTGCGCTCGAACTTCCAACAATTGAGAGTGTTGCGCCCGTGATAGTTACCACACTACTCGAAGCAAACGAGACCATTGCCCTGCGTGGCATACCGATGAGTGAAGCACCATCAAAGTCAGTTTCATAGCTCCAATGCTCAATACCACTCGTGCGTGCGTAATCGCCATAAATAACAAGTGCACCATCCACCAATGCATGATCTTGCGAGTAGAGCGATGAGGTACTTCCGGTCGAGACATTGGTCGTCGATGAATTCCACATTGCGATATCGGTATCACCCGTTAGGATGAATTTGTCGTAGGTGTCTCCACCATGCGTTTTTGCATTGATGGTATGGTCACTTCCGGAAAAAACAATCGTCGACCCTGTCCACGTCGTGCTCGTACTTGCAAGGTTGTTCGAAAATGTTCCGAGTGTTGCAATGGATACACCACTCGAAGCGGTAAACTGTGAAGCGTTCGTGAGGGCAACAGCAATCGTTGCCGTCGCACTCTCGATGACGGTGAAGTTTCCGGTAACACTTGAGAAATCTACCGTCGCAAATGAGGAGTTGCCTGCAGCGATTGTTTCCGCGCCTGCCGTTGAGTTAAATCGCACTGTTCCAGTACTTGCATTAAATGTCGCATCATTGTCAAATGAGCCACCGACGGAGAGGACTCCGGTGGGAAACACAGCCTCCGAAGCATTGTCTGCAAAATAGTTACCAAGAATAGTCGCGTTCGTGTCAGTAAATGTTCTCAACCTCTTTTGTTCGACGGCTCCTGCTGAGTAAAAACTAGTGGATGAACTTTGGTTATTGTATTCAGTTGCTACCCACCCAGCAGATCTGGCTACGTTTGACATTCTGATTTCATCAATTTCACCGGTAAGATGCGATGACGGAGTACCATAGCCTCGGGCACAAAACCTCAGTGGGTTCGTATTTGTGCCAATGTCACCGGCTTGCGCACGACTATACACCTGAGAGCCATTCTTATACATGCGCTGATTAACCTTGTCATATACCACTGCTGAGTAGTACCAGCTGTCAACTACGGTTGAGTATGCCGCACCTGTCCCGTCGTACCATGCCCACGAAGGACTCCAAGCATACTGGTGATTATTACCGCCCGCAGATGTTTCGTATATGTTTTCCTTATTGTAAATAATGCTAGCTTGTGAAGTGCCTACTGCTCTTGGCTTATGCCACGTAGTGATAGACCACAATGAAGTCCCTGGATTAAGAACGTTACCGAGAGTAATCTCATCATTTCCATCACAGTACTGGGCATTACCGAGCGGGGATGAGACTTGAGTTGGTGCCGCACCCGCAGCTCCCTTTGTTCCCGTGTATCCATTTCCAGTACTATCAACTACTGTTGAACCGACATTATCCATGTGCCAAACACCAACATACCCATTCGTCCATACATTATTTCGTCCATACGTAGACGTCGAAGCGTATGCGCTTGCGCTCGGATTATTGTAATACAGGTAATACACCTGATTCGTTGTCGAACTCACTGTGCCCTTGAAATAGAGTTCACCAATTTTGGTAGTAGTGTTGATTGAGACAAGTTCATACGGAACCTCAGTGAAACCGTCACTTGTCGTAATTCTGATGTCGCTCCCATCTGCTTTCAAACCATCAAAGAAACCGTCTGGTAGATCATCTAGATTGACATAGATTGGGAAATTAGTGGTAGTCGTTGCAACTCTGTTTGCGTTAATAGTCAACGGAAGCCGACTCCCCCACAAGCTTCCGTACCACGTACCGCCGTTTCCATGTATGTTCAAATTGTTAAATGGTGATCCATTTGTTTTGACAACATTATTTGATTGAGTGATAAGAATCACGGTCCCACTGTTGTGATTAAACGCTCCGGCACCACTTACGCTAAAGTCACCACCAACAGTGAGTGTACTACTCGCCAATGTCACGGTACCAGCAAGAATGTTCATATTCCGTGTCGTTGTCGCTGATGCTTCTGTGTACTCCCATGCTCCAGAGCCAGAAAATACTAAATCATAAAATGCATTATAGAATGGGGTAGCACTCTGAGTAATTTGTCGACCAGTGTTGCTTGTCATTCTCACCTCCCCGTTATTGTGCGCAAATATACCGCCAGTATTGAGGAATGAACCACCCACGGTTGTTGTCCCACTCGGTAAGGTTACCGTGCCTGTTGCAATAGTGAGATTTCCATTCACCCCAAGTGTTGAGCTCGCAAAATACCATACCCCGTTGCCACCTGAAAAAGTGAGGTTATTGAATGCTGAAGGACCAACAAAGAGTGTATTTGTTGTTGATCCGGTAAACCTGACCGTACTTGATTGTGGAGAGAAGGTACCATTGTTTCTCCACCCATACGCGACTGATAGCGTATGTAGAGAACCTGATTCAACAAGTGTATTTCCGCTCTCGATACTTATGGACTGTGCCTGCGTATTTCCATTCATCGTTATTGTTTTTGCGGTCCCATTAAGAACGACATACCCCATATCGGTAGTACTTGGTGACGTATCAATCCATGAATAATTTCCTCCACCGTCAAACGTGGTCGTCGAGATACCGCTAACGGCACCACCTCCTCCAATGCGAAGACTTTTGGCAATGGTTGCTGTTGAAGTACCCCGTACGAGTGTTCCATAATCAACAGCAAGAGTACCTTCGATATCGAGTGGCTTATTGATTGTCCAGGTTGCTGTTCCGCTTGTTTCTCCAAATGTCACATTGTTAAACCCATACGTTGACGATGCGGTATAGAGCGTTTCACTTGTACTTGTCGCCGTAAAGAGCACCGTGGATGTTGCGATTGTCGTCGACCCATAATTGTACCAGGAACCACTCACGCGGAACGTATTCCCATTTGGAAAGAATTTGCCATAGTTTATAAAATCATGTACCACTCCGTCAGCACCACTTCCTGGTTGATAGACCGCTCCCGCCTTGATTCGTAAACGTGCATCTTCACATCCTGTATCGGCACACAAAGTGAGGTCGTTACTCGTAACACTCAAGAAAATATCCTCATCATCAAGTACATCATATCCTGCAAGCATGGCATTGGTTGTTGTTCCCACATCACTCGATCCAATGGTGAGATGGCGCTTTGAGAGTTCGAGTCCCGCCATGTCGCCAGTACCATCGTACGTCGCGACCGCGACCGCTTCATCTCCATCGAGTACGCCATCAATGAAGACGAGGATGCTATCCCCTTCAAACGCAGTCACGTTCTCGATCACCCACGAACCGTCACCCAAAATTGTCCCCACTTTTCCTGCCTGCAACACACCATTCACCGCGACCGCGACATTTCCCCCCGCAATAGTCGTCGTCGCATTGTACTCATATGCATATCCAGACACATCAATTCCTTCTGCCCACTCCACCGTCCAGTCCTGAATTGTTGGACAGCTACCACTCACGCATTCAAAATCAGCACTGAGAAAGAGTTCGTTGTGCACATTTTTATCAAGGAAGGTGAGGTCAATTGGAGATGTGGTAAATCCAGTCGCATTCCCCGGGAGGTACAATTCTGGCACCAGTGCAGTACCTGTTGCGGTCGAATAGTACACGTGATAGGTAATTGAACCAAGTCCAAGCGTATCGTCAAACAGTACCCGTTCCCAACGCGGACCAAGACCGTCGTCATAATCAATACCAGTCGATCGGATACTCCCCGAGGTAAATGCAGTGTACGCACGAGAGGCGAGCGACACTGACTCGTTAAATGGCGTTCCCGTCACCGATGGATTCGTATCGAGCACCTCAGGTGTTGTCCAACCAGTACCGTCCCATGCGGTTGCTACATAGTCATCACTTCCATCATCCAGAAATACAGCGAGTACCATACCGTCAGCAGTCCGTGTTGAAATGACGTTATACGAGTCTTCAATCGTGCTCAAATCAAACTTCGCTGATGGTGCACTCGTCGCATAGTAGAGGTACTTACCACCATCACCAGCTCCAAGCGCACCCGTGTCACTGTAGGGAACCATGAGATATCCATCTCTTGTGGTGCGTGTCTCATACTGACAGGTGATTGGTCTTCCCTGCCTCGCATTTCCCGCTGTCTCAAATTCGTTGAATGCAGACCACGACGACCCAGTCCACTGGACGACTCCCAAGTCTGCATCTTCATCGATGTAGCAGAGCGACATCTTATCGGTTCCCTTATCTCGGACCAATTGCCCCCACTCGAAGTCATTTCCAATCGTCGTCGTACCAACAGCACTCCATCCACCATTCCATATGGTATACGCAAAGTTCGCTGAGATATTATTTGAGACTATGGCAATGGCTTGGTTACCCGACTCTTCATACTCAAGTGCAATACCCTCATGTGCATTCTCATTCATGTTTCCAAACTGGATAGAACTGCCGTAATCCCAGTTTGATCCATCCCATACGAGTGCTTCATAATCTGTTGCGCCGGCATTACTACTCCGCACCACCATGATAATTTCATCTGATGTTGGGTTTGATGCAAGCTTGACCCAGAGGCAGGTATTTCCGTTTGCGAGAGTAATCGACGTCGTCGAGACGGACCACGATGTTCCATTCCATTTCTTGAACACCGCTCCTGTCCCATCACAAGAGACCGCCATGAGATCTCCAGAATCTGACTCATACGCAAGATCAAGTCCCCGAAGCTTCGTGTTTGCGTTTGAGATAGCGAGCTCTGTAGCATTACCCCAAGATTCACCATCTCCGTTGTAGATCTGAACATTCATGTCCCCGTCCGTACCGAGAGTCGCGAGCGCATACTCGTTTCGGGTTGGTGCTGATTTTAGTACTGTGTACTCAATCTGTGCTCCAACACTCTCTTCTGAGATCAATTCTTCACCCCATATCTCACCGTCCCATAGTCGATACTTAGGTGACTGCACAGACCCCTCACCGTAGGCAATCATGGCCTCTTTGAGTGTGGTATCAATTTGTGCTCGCTCTTGCGTCGTATTTCCCTCCACATCAACAAGGGTATTCGTCTCAAACTGTTCGCCGGTAGTTTGGTGCCACGTTGAAACAACAATCGATTCATCGACCGTGATACTTCGTGGTTCAGACCATGATGAAACACTTACACCATCACTTGCGCGGACGCGCCACCAGTACGTCGAACTACTCGTGAGCGCATCACCAGGTTGAATAGTGTAGGCAATGGTATCACCAGACGCAAACGGACTCGATGAAGCGGGTTGCGCTACATCCACAAAGCCACTGGTGTTCGAGAGGTACGTTGTAGACGCATAAAACGTTGAGGAGGTTGAGAACGAAAACTCATAGGCGATAGCATCATCATCTGGATCGGTTGCCGTGAACCTAAATGCGGGCGTCACTGTTGCAACCTTTGCATTATCGAACGGTGAAAGCAGTATCGGAGCTTCAATACGATACCCCCATGAGACTGTCCAGTCTTTGAGTTGCGGTGAACCACCAGAATCGCTGAGTACCGCCTGAACTCGGATATGACGATACGTCTCGGTATCGAGTGTAATCAATGACACTGGACTACTCCCGTGGCCGGTCATGTTATTTGGTAAATCAGCATCAGGAATACGCGCCCACGAAGAGTCGTCGAGTTGATACTCGAGGTAATAGGTAACATCACCCGGTGTCTGATCGGTGAACGAAAATTCACCCCATGCATTACCAAACGAAGCATCGCCGTCTTCGAAATCAATAGTATTTGACGTCACCGTTGCATACGAGAATGATGCAGTGATTCGCACATCATCACCAGCAACATGCACAGTCGCATCTTCAAGTGCATTCGTATCAAATTGACTATACGTTGTCTGGAACCACGTGGTAGCGACGAGTGTTGTGTCGATGGTGAAGCTGTATGGTGTCGACCACTCACCGTATGTATTTGTGCCATCTGGATCAGATGCGCGGACACGCCACCAGTACGTACTCGTGGCGATCGATGAAGGGGGGATGTAGCGTACCACCTGCCCACTCGTAAATGGATCCTTATCTGATGTCGCTCCAATATTTTCAAATTGATCTGCATCCGTATCTGAATTTTGATCAAATGTCATTGATGAAAAAGTCACATCAGTACTAATCTGAATTTGATATCGCACATCATCTCCCGCAGCATCATCAACGGCAAACTCGAAGAATGGCGTGGATGATGAGACTTTTTCATTATCAAATGGTGCAGTGAGTACGGGCGAAGGTGGTGGTGCATTTGTGATTAACTGTGGGTAGTATCGATACTCGTTAAGCACACCACCATCCGCATACACCATGCGGAAGCAGTACTGTGTTGATGAGCTTGCGTTGTTATTTTCGAGGACAAAGTCCCACTCGCCATCGGCATCGGCATAGATGTTACTGACATTTGCAAATGTCGGATTTTGTTCCTCATACGTCTCTACGACATCAGAGACACTGAGTGTTGTGGTCGGAAGTGTACGACCATCACTGATGAGCTCTTCGCTTGAGACATCATAAAATCCTGTTGCGTTTGATTGATTATTGTACTCAGCATTAATCCACCCTACTGTTCGAGCAACACTTGACATCCGCACTTCGTCGAGATGACCTGTAAAAAAACTGTGATGTGTAGCATTACCACGAGCACAAAACTGAAGCTGTTCTGCATTGTTTCCGATATCACCAGTCTGTGCGCGCGAGAACACATTCGTACCATTTTTGTACATTATTTGATTCGTCTTGTTATAGGTCACCACTCCGTAATTCCATACATTGACTGCTGAGGTAAAGCTTGTTCCTCCAAACCAGTTCCAGTTTGGTTGCCATGCATATGTATGGTAACCCCCACCAGCAGCCGCTTCATAACGATTTTCTTTATTATAAAGAATGTTCGAATTCGCAGTACCAGTAGCTGTCTGCCGATACCAAGTCGATATAGACCAATTTCGAGTGTCCGCATCAAGTACATCGCCAAATTCAATATAGTCATTACCGTCACATGATTGTGCCATGCCGAGAGGTGATGAAACCTGTGTCGGTGCTGCAGCAGCAGGGCCTTTGGTACCTGTATACCCATTGCCCGTACTATCAATAACAGTTGCGCCTGAATTATTCATATGCCACACGCCTTCAAAACTGTTGTCCCAAACACTATTTCTTCCATAGGTGTCGGTGACTGCATACCCAGAGGCACTTGGGTTGGCGTAGTAGATGTAAAGCTCTGTGTCGGTAGTTGAAGCAAGATCTGCTCTCACGTACAGTTCACCGATATCAGATGCCGTATCAATACTTACGAGTTCAAATGGCAATTCCGTGAGACCATCTGCTTCAGTGATACGGATATCATCACCATCACTCTGCACCTGGTCAAAGAACGCTGCGGGTAAATCGTCCAGATTAACATACAGTGGAAAATCAGTAAGGCTCTCATCAACCAGTGTATTATCAACTATAATTTTAATTCGTCTTCCCCACGCACCACCATACCAATCACTTCCAACAATCGCATTTTCGTGCCCTCGCCATAACGCAGTCGTACTGCTGACATCGCCAACATCCATCCAATTGGTCGCAAGCGCGCACGTACCTCCGGATGCGTACTGGAGCTTAAACTCGTCACTTGACGTTGCGAGCGCAATATTCTCTACAAGGAGTGACATTCGAAGCCTAATGGTGTCACCGAGATTTATCGATTCAGCACCCGAGAGCGGTACGAGCTCTGCAAGATCGAGGATACCTGCTGGCCAGGGATCTGTTGGGGTAAGAAAACTTCCATTTACATACCATCTAAAATAATTTTGTGAGACGATTGGTTGCCTCACCCATGTCACTCGCCAGCTATCGAGTGTCGGTGAGGTGCCTCCACTTTGCGTCAGTGTCGCACGCAGACAAATTTCACTATAGGTTGTCGTTGCGAGACCAGCAATGGTAACAGGACTTTGTGATGCATCAAACCCAGCGCCATTCCCCGATAATACGCCATCCGGAATAGGTGTGTCACATGCCGTGGTGCTCGAATAGTATACCTGTACACGAACATCGGTACCGAATGACTCTGTTGTATCAAAGTATATGTTACCCCAGGTAGGTTGTCCTGGCACTGCACTGTGTCGGATTGGACTCGATAGGACGTAGCCTGTTTCGTACACGTAGCGTTTTGCCGCCATCATACCCGTTTCAAAATTTGGTGTTGCAATAGACGAAGGGGTGTCTTCTATTGTCTGATGCGGAGTTGACCACGTCGATCCATTCCAGTAGGTAAAATCAATATCGTCGGTCTCATCATCAAAGTGCATCGCGAGCACGAGACCATCACCTGCTCGAACCGTCTGTACCCAAAATGCATCATTGATGTCTGAACCGGTTGATGTTGCCCAAGAGCTGGTGTACACACCGTGGTAATCACCATCAACTCCCGTATCAGCGTACGGTGCGATAATATACCCGTCGCGTCCAGCAGCAGTTTCAAATTCACAATCAACCGCACGTCCACGGTCGTCATTCCCTGTTATGATAAGGTTTCTATTCGTACCCCATCCATAGCCATCCCATATGACTGATCCGATGTAGTTAGAATCATTTATGTAGCAGAGCGCAATACGATCAGTCCCAGAATCTGCAACAAGATGTCCGTTTTCAAAGTCATTCTGCAACGCTTGTGTTGCGTTCGATCCCCACGTTGATCCATTCCAACTATTCCACAAGAAGTTGTTTGCATTTCCATTTGTTGTCACAACGATCGCTTGGTCGCCTGATTCCTCATACACAACAGAAAGACCTTCTTTAACCTCATCTCCCGCTTGCATACTCCCAAGAATCTGCGAAGACGACCATGTGTTCGTATCACCATTCCATACCTGTGCTTCGTACTGTGATCCAGTGTCTCTCCCCACAATCATTATTTCATTCGAGGTCGGATCCGACGCCAGAACAAGCTCTTCACAGTTATTAGCACTATTGAAATCTACCGTCCCTGTCGCAGCCCACGCTGAACCATTCCATACCTGAAATGTTGGATCCGCATCACCATCACAGGCAACCGCGAGCGCATCTCCTGAACTGGTTTCATACGCAAGTGCCAAACCTCTGCGGGAGGCATTACTCACGGAAGTAGTGAGCTCATTGAGGTGATGCCATGAGGTTGTCGATGCACTGTATACTTGAAAATTAACATCATTACTTGCGTCAAGTGTCCCGACGATATACTCATCACGAGTTGGCGCTGATTCGGTAACCACCCAGTTAATAATACCGCCAACATCAAGCGCATCATCCTCGATTCCCCATGCGCTTCCATCCCAAAATCTATACTGAAGGGTGGTGTTTGTGGATTCTGCATACGCAAAGAGGACCTCGGTATTATCTGCCACCGCAACCTCAACACTCCCATTTCCATTTGTCTGAGCAATCGTGAGATTGTTTGTATCAAACTGTCCGTCTTCAGTCTGGAACCATTCATCAGTTTCTATCCCATCAGTGAGCGTCATACTCTGAATAGGCGACCAATCACCGTAATTCCCTGATCCTGTAATGTCAGTCGCGCGCACTCTCCAGTAATACGTCGTACCAAGTGAGAGAGCGTCACCTCCCTGAATGGTGTACTGAATTCGATTCCCTTCAACAAAGGGACTCACATCTGTGGATGATGCTGTATTGAGAAACCCAGTATCTGCTCCGGTTGTCTTTGTTGTGGAAGCGATGAAAAGAGTCGATGTCGACCACGAAATCTGATACACCATATCAGAAGACCCATCGGGGTCTACCGAAGAAAATTCAAATTTCGGTGTCGTGGATGCATACTGGATACTATCAAATGGGGTGTCATAAAAAGTAATAGCTTGTGGTTCAAGATTGAGTTCCGTCTTCTTCCAGAGCATAAGCACGGCATCAGTCACATCATTTGTGGTGCCACCAGTCGATGCCTCCTCGTCTACCATAACTCTCACAACCTGACCTGCCGTAAGTCCTCGGAGGAGATACACGAGTGCGCCAGATGAATTATTGTGATTACCGGCATTTCGTATGAATTGTGACTTCGTTTGAGCACCGGAAATAGAACACCATCCACTTGAATATCGATACGTGAGTTTACAAATTGATTCGTCGAAGTGAGAGCATCATTATAGGAAAGGAAATAATCTCCCGTTTCATTCACCACGATATCTCCCATAGTAGAAGAGGATGTTGTAGCGTGAGTAAAGGTTACTGAATCATAGACAGGATGAGCATCCCACAATAGTTTTTGTGCGGGCGTAACATTCCAGTTGGTTGTACTTGCGAGGTGTTTGCCTCGTAGCACGATAGTGTCATCGGTTGGAAGTTCTTTGATAAAGAT
>CAZDUC010000021.1:0-11940 GCA_964508585.1 uncultured Candidatus Saccharibacteria bacterium | reverse complement strand
ATAGTCCTGAATTTGCTCTCGAAAAAGGTTTACATGTCAAAATTAGCCATCACTGGTTCTTTTCATCAGTTTACATTAACTATTTAATTTTATTTCCTTCTCCACACTCATTAAAATAAGATTCTTATACGAGGGTATATACTGTACGCAAGTATTCTTTTTGGAGTGCTTTTTTACTAGTTCTAGTAATTTTACTCACTAACACTAATCTCATTAACGAAATGATGAATAAATATATATACAGTGGTGTTGTCACCCTTCTTCTTGTAGGGGTTGTCGCAATTCCAAGTGCAAACGCAGAGACAACATCAAACACCGCGATGCTTGAACAAATCAAAGTACTCATGGCAAAGCTGGAGGATTTGCAGAAGCAACTTGCAGAAATTCGAGGCGAGGTAAAAAGTACACTCAAAGCTGGTCTAAGTGAAGGAATGTCTGACGCAGATGTTGCAAAATTGCAAGAACTCCTCGCAACAGACCCAACAATTTACCCAGAGGGAAAAAAGACAGGCTACTTTGGCCCACTCACACGAGATGCAATTAAGCGATTCCAAGCTCGACACGAACTCGAAGTAACGGGTAAAATTGACGAAGAGACACACGACTTGCTTGAAGAATACCTCCACGAAGGCTTTGGAGATAAAATTCCTGCAGGTCTTCTCAAGGCACCAGGGATAACAAAAAAGGTACAAGACCGTTTCCTTCTTGGATGTGAGAAGCGAGAAGGCAGTGCACATGGCATGGGACCACTATGTAAGAAATGGAAGGGTGAACATGAACAAGATGACGATGATTCTGATGACGATGCAAACGATGATGCTGACGAGGAAAATGAAGATTTCGATGTAGAAGTAGAGATTGAAGATGGTGATACCACCGTAACGTTCACGTTCGAAGGTGACGACTACGAGGTGGTTGTTGACAATTCTACAAAGCTTTCAGAAGTACTCGATGCGGTAGCTGAAGATATTCAGGAAGGTGATGACGCGAGCGATCTCGATAGTAAACTCAAAAGTGCTATCGCAAAGAAGTTTGTGAAAGCTGTCGCAGATGCATCTGATGATGAAGATTTCGATGTAGAAGTAGAGATTGAAGATGGTGATACCACCGTAACGTTCACGTTCGAAGGTGACGATTACGAGGTGGTTGTTGACAATTCTACAGACCTCGATGACATACTCGATGCTGTTGCTGATAAAATGAATGACGGCGATGATGCGAGTGACCTCGACGAAGATCTTGCTGATAACATCGAAGATGCACTTGATGACGCAGAAGAGGAGAATTAGAGAGATATCCGCCCCGCAATACCGTGACAATGAAATGATTTCGGATATTCTGGGCATTCTGTAACTAATTGGTAAAAACCGCCTATGGCGGTTTTTACATATACTTCTATCTATACCATTCTGAGACCTCACGTAATAAGAATTATGGGAATCTTTCATCTTTAGTCTACTTGCATCAAATAGTGTTTTACACAGAGAAATACACACATGCGAACAAAAAGGTTTATACTTATCATTAATCTCTCTCTTACCGTGTATATGAGTTATACACGGTATGGGTTTTTTAAAAACTAATTTTACTTCAATGAAATATATTTACCTCAGTTTATTCACACTTCTTTTTGTTGCAACATTAGGGATACCACAAGCTACGCGTGCGGGTGGCTTGAGTACTTCTGCACTTAGTCAAATCAAGGCACTGATGGAGCAGTACACATCTCTTCAGAAGCAACTCGCTACTGTCCGAAGTGAAGTCTCAAATGTCATTGCACAAGGTCTTACAGAAGGCTCCACGAGTGATGATGTAAAGAGAATTCAGGCTTTACTTGCAACTGATCCTGTCATATACCCAGAGGGATTAGCTACTGGATACTATGGCCCGCTCACTCGCGAAGCACTCAAACGATTTCAAGTTCGTCACGAACTTGAGGTAACGGGAAAAGTTGATGATGAAACAAGAACCATGCTCCAAGAATACCTTCATGAGACACCAAACGGTCAAATCCAGCCTGGACTTCTTAAAACACCAGGAATTGTCGATAAAGTCGAGGGACGGTTCGCACTCAGTTGTGACCAGAAACAGTATATTGGCACGAAGGGTCCGCTCTGTACCAAGCTTACATCTTCACCAGATGGTACAAACGGTGGCTCATCAATACTGCTCGACCAAGAAGCTGAAAAAGCTCTCGGAGACGCACAGAGCACAATCGATGAGATAGCAAAAGCACTTGGGACTAAAGATAATTATATACAAGGAACCGGAAGTACAGCGCAAGAAATACTTGCAGATGCACGAAAATTACTTGCAGATGCACACAAGGAATACAATAACCGAATGTACACAAGGGCTCAGGGACTTGCAAATCAAGCAAAAAATCGTGCACTTGAAGCAAAAACAAAGGACTCTGACAATGCGCATGACGTAACGGTACATATTGAACGTGTCCCAGGAAGCGTGAAAGAGATAACCACCATCACCTACGTATGGGGTTCACGTGACTACACAACCGAGATCAAATCAACAAAGACCACTGATGTACTTAAAAAGATAGCAAGCACTCTCAATACATCAACTTCACGACTTAATCCCGACCTTAAACGAGAAGTGACCACTGCTCTCGTAAATGAAATAAATGTTAGAGCAAAGACAAATACATTCATCAAAGAGGCGAAAAAAGCAATCGAGGATGCTGAGGATCTTATACCAAACACGCGGATTGATAATGACGCTGCAGAAGCATTAATTGAAGACGCGCGTGAAAATCTTACCCATGCGGAAAGTGAATTTTCTGAAGGAAAATATGAGAGCGCAAAAGAGCTCGCAAACGAAGCAATCAATCTTGCTGGAGAGGTAGAGTCGTTACTGTAATCAGCCAGATCATCATTCATGATACACAAAGACCATCCTCGTGATGGTTTTTGTGTATGTACTATCCCATAATTGAGTACCCGTTCTGCTTCTCAGCTCTATTCGTGTTTCCACTATCTACACATATTATTCCCTGCCACCCAACCTGTAGTCCAACATAACTGAAGAGAATAACCACCAGAAGGTCGACGTACATTGAGCATATCACCAACAACATAGAGATTTGAATGGAGTCTCGACTGCATTGTCCTTGTATCTATCTCACGCAGATCAACTCCCCCATCTGACACAATTGCCCACGCAAGTCCTTTTGTGCCAATCACTACTAGTGGTAGGTTTTTCATGCTGTTAACAAGCGCAAAACGTGTCTCTCTTGAAATACTATGTACCTTCGATGTGCGCAGTGTAGCAGGAAATGATGCAAGCACTGCATCAATGACGCCATTTTGTAGTATGGACGAGAGTGCGTTTTCAACTGTTTTATTCGGATTCATTGAAAAGATATCAGTCAATTTTTTTCTGAGCATGCCAGTGTCATCAGATGGAAAGAGGTCAATTGTGGCATGGACAGGACCATGTATGAGTAATCCCTTCACCTGATGCGCCACATTAAGAATAAGTGGCCCAGACATGCCAAAATGAGTACAGAGCACATTGCCGACTTTCCGAATCGTAGTGTTGCCTGATGAAAAAGTGATTCCAATATTCGCGAGTGTCGTACCTGATAGCTCTTTCACCCATACATCTTGCACAACGAGTGGGACAAGATCAGGATTGGGTGTGTGTACGGTATGCCCAACGGAGGCGAGCCATGTCATTCCTTCGCCTGTAGAGCCAGTCTCAGGCCGTGAAGTGCCACCACATGCAATCACATAGCTACGTGCCGTGTACACACCTCTATCGGTCACCAGGCCAGCAATAGCACCCTTTGAAACCTTAATAGAGCGTACTGGAGTACTCGTATGCACAAGAGCACCAGAAGCACGCACAAAGTCCTCCATCACCTGTGTGACATCGGTCGCTTTTTCTGTTTTCGGGAAAGCACGCTTCGACTCTTCAATAATGCATGGGAGTCCAATGTTTTCAAAAAAATCAAGCGTATGTTGTACACCAAATTGAGCGAACGGTGCATACAAAAATGGTTCAGCCTCTCCATAATGCGCGAGGAGCGTATGAACATCAAATTCTGCATTCGTAATATTGCAACGACCACCACCGGTTATAGAAAGTTTTGTTCCTAATACGGCGTTTTTCTCGAGTACACACACCCGTAAACCGCGTGACGCAGCCTGCCCTGCAGCCATCATACCGGCAGGTCCTCCCCCCACCACAACCACATCATATGCATGGATGATTGACATATTTCATAAATAGTAGCATAATCAACAAACAAATGAAAGAATCTGAATTTCCGATGCGTCTCAATAAATTTTTAGCATTTCGAGGGTTCACCACCCGACGGGGTGCAGACGTGCTCATAGAAAAGAAACGTGTCTTTGTGAATGGGAAAACAGCGCTCCTTGGACAGAAGGTGCTCGATACTGATTTGGTAGAGATTAAAGACCACGACACTTCTCACTATACGTACGTACTCTACTACAAGCCTCGAGGTGTCATTACCCACTCACCAGCAAAAGGTGAGACTGATATTGTTTCTGACATTTACACCCGTCACAAGCTCACTGGACTCTTCCCCGTTGGACGACTTGATAAGGATTCTGAGGGACTCATGATTCTCACAAATGACGGACGTGTCACCGAACGGATGCTCAATCCTGACCAGGGTCACGAACGTGAATATGAGGTTACTGTCGATAAACGAGTAACACAATCCCTTTGTACTCGATTATCAAAAGGTGTCGTCATTGAGGGGTATACGACAAGGCCAGCAGATGCAAAACTTCTCAAATCATCTGAGAAAACATTCACCATCACCCTCACCGAAGGTAAAAAACATCAAGTACGGAGAATGTGTGCGGCGCTTGGATACCAAGTAACGTCTCTCAAAAGAACACGGATGCTTAATTTTGGACTTAAAACACTCAGACCAGGAGCTATATACCAGCTCAAACCAAAAGAAGCGCTTGAGCTACAGCACTCGCTTGGACTCCACTAGGTTGTCTTTTTTCGTGAGGTTGTAGTTTTTGTTGCTACCTTTACAACCTTAACCGGTTCTAGTGGCTCGCACATATCATGATCGTAGTCATTACTGACGTGCTTAATGGTGCTATAGAAGAACAGATACGCGATGAGATTTGCAAAGGCAAATACAGCAAAAAGTATGTTCACCTCGATTGGGTATTTTGTCGAATTGAATACAATTTCAATTGTTGGGGCAATAATTGCTATTTCAACAAGGTACTTAATGCTCACGTGTCGTTTCTGAGCATACGATATGAGAATCTTGTATGCTTTTACGAGCACAATAGTAAATGCAATTGTGTGCAGTAAATCTAGCTCAAGAAGATCTCGTTCTGGAGCAGAAAGAATTGCAGAAATTGATGTCGAAATATTGAGAAGGCCAGTCGCCACGCTGAGTACCCCAGTAACGAGTGAGCTCACCATGTAAAACACGAGTGTTATGGCTACAAAGTACACATACCCAGAAACTATGTAATTCATAATTTCTGCGAGCAATGTTTCTCTTTTCATGAGTGTAATGTACCACACCGCTGTCATCTCTTTTACTACTTGTACACAAGTACTCTCACCTCTTCATCTTTATTTCATAATAGCGTCCGTACTGTACGCCATTACGGATTGTGTACTGGATTATATCCTACACATTCATTTCCATACGTACATTCAATTACGCATACATCATACCCAAGCCTCTGAACTATTTTGAAATACCATGGATATCAAAAAAACACGTGATGTATCACGTGTTTTTTTAAAATGTGATTATTTCAATGCTTCAATCTTCACTTGCGCATATCGCTGTCGATGGCCAATTCGCCTATCTCGATTGCTCTTTGCCATGTATCGAACGATGTGAAGCTTGACGCCTTTTTTCTCCTTAAGGAACGTCGCCTGCACTTTTGCGCCAGTGATGTACGGCTCACCAATTGTTGTATCTAAACCATTATCAACCATCAATACTTTATCAAATTCTATACGATCCCCTTCTGCTAGGTCACCAAGAAGCTCAACCTCAAGCACGTCACCAACGCTCACCAAATACTGCTTTCCGCCTGTCTCAATGACGGCAAATTCTGTTGCTTTTTCTGTTGTTATCTTCTCTTTTTTCATGGTGCGACGATTGTACAAGAAAACCACAAAATATGCAACCATTTTGATATATTGGCCTTTCTTGCGTTTCTCACGCAATTGACATACACAAGAACTCAGATCTCGCCACAGTGGGCGCACAGCATATATTTGACTTTGAAAAGGGTAGACTCCGCCTTATCTATCTTTGAGTGTTCCAGATCTCTATGAATATATTTCTTCTATGCTTCAGTCAATGACACCTTCTATCTAAATGTCACCGCCTTTTTGAGGTACTCATCAACCGTGATGACAAACTCAGCATGACTCCACACGAGCGGCGCGGTGGAGAGGTGCTCTCCCGTGAATGGATGAATTTGTTCTGGAAGAATACCGCTCACCGTCGCACGGTCACATGCCCAATTAAGTATTTCGAGTGCTTTCTCCAGCTCTACCCTATTTTTTGCAAGGCGTATGTAATACCTGGCAACCCAAAGTGTTGTGATACACCATGCATTGGGAGGATTGTGTTCTCCTGTCTTGTAATACCTGTCTCCCTCATAGCGCATAAATCCACCAAACGCACCCGGCACTCTCAATCGTTCAACAGTGTGTGCAAATGCAGATTGCACACGTTTATCAAACACATCCAATACTCCAAAAAAGATGAGGCCAAAGACACTACTCGTATCGAGTGTTTTATCATACAAAAGTTTTCCTTCTTTCTCATGTCGAATCGACTTGATAAAAGTGCCAGAATCCACATCATAACAATACGCAAGAATTGATTGCTTAATGCGTTCAGCCGCTTCACGATACCGTGTCGCGTGTTCACGCTTCCCTAAAAGTACCGACAGTGCAGCTGCGCCAGAAAGCCCGCCATACACTGAGGCTGCGGTATACGTTGAAGAACCATACTTCTCTTCCCACAAATCATACGAATCAAGCGGAAGTCCTGTCTCGTGATCTATGTACTTTTCCATAAAATCGGCACACTTTTCGATGAATGGATTGTAGAGAGATTCAATAAACTCTAGATCTTTTGCGTAGGTGTAGTGTTCATTCAGCATAAAAATAACACTGGCGGTTTCATCTTCTTGGATAGGCAGTTTAAACATATCTCCCTGCATCCACGGATGCCAAGAGCTTCCCAACACCCCATCAACTCGGTATTTGTGCATCAAGTACCCATCGGGCTCCATACACTCTGCCATAAATGCAAAAAAACGTTGCGTCACATCAATGTGCCCTGCCCGGTCGAGTGCACTTGCATTAATCGCACCATCTCGAGGCCATACATAGGCATAGGTATCACGTCCTTGGTTGAGCATATCTGAATCAGATGATGCAATGATGCCTCCACGATTGTCTGCATGGACTCGAATCACCGCAAGTGAGCGCTTGTAAAGCGACTCGATGCGCGGACTGAGTGACCCAAACGAACGAGCCTCCTTTTCTGTCCATGCATTCCAGTAACGATCAGTCGACTCAAGAAGTGTTTCAGGTGTTTCCTCAAGTACGTACGCATGGAGTATATGCGTCTCCTGTATTGTCTTTCCTGCAGCCACCCAATAGTGTGCATCAATTGACTCGTTTGCCTCTATCGTGCTCGTGAGTCCAATAATTGAGTCAACAGACCCGTGTTCAATAGGATTACGTGAAAGCACACCATCCTCAGCATCAGTAAAACTTCCTTTCTTACCCTCAATATCAAAAAGCCCGACGCTGTAGTCAGAAAAACCGGAACCCGCGAGCATTGCGTAGACTAAAAATGCATTATGCCCTTTGTAGTGCACAATGGCACGAACTCTCGGATCATAATATGCAGTATCACCTCGTCGTGATTCAGAAATCCTAAATTCTTGACCAAAGAAAATTTTTATTTCACGTGCGTTACTCCGCTCGTTGGTGATGGTAATCTTTCGCACAAAGACGTTTTTTTCGTTGTGCACACCGTCAATAACATGTAGTGATACACCAATATCAACATTCTTTGCATAGATATTACTCGTCCCGAAAAGATCTGAATATCTGATATCAATCTCCCACGAAGGGTCTGAGAGCCATCTGAGCATACCATCAACCCATATACCAACACGATGCACATATGAACCGCTCGCACCACTCACATGATTTGAGTGCCCCGCATAGGGAAAATAGAAATCCTTCACCTGCGCACGATTATCAAGTCCTACGAGTAGGTTGCCGTTTCCAATAGTAATTGGACGAGACATACGCTAGATGCTGTAAATACGAAGTCTGCTCACCACTGCCTGATGTGCAGTAGTTGCTTTCTTTGTCTTGCGAAGTGCAGTAGCAAGCTCCATATCCTGAAGAACATTTTCAATCCAGTCAGCAAAATCATTACGATTTTTTGAGACATGGTATGCAAACACATCGTCTGACATTGATGCAAGCGCGTCACGAAGTTCAACAAGGTCTGCAAGGATTTTCCCATCAGACATCCAGAAGCATTGCTCTCCTGGTGCACACATGAGGGTATTCTTTTCCTTTGTTGTACTTACTTTTGGTGCGACTTTTTTTGGTGCGCTTGTAACTTTTTGACTTACTTTTTTCACAACCTTTGCAGGTGCTTTTGCAACTTTTGTTCCAGTCACTGTTGCTTTTTTGGTAACCATAAGAACTAACCTAAACTATTAAAACTTCCGTGTGCTCAACCGTTTGCGTACACGAAACAAGAAATCGATGCATTTCTTGTACATCGTACGAATCCACTCTCGCACGGATGACCATGTACTTTTGGGTACAACAAGCGGTGCCTCCACAGACTTCTTTTCATGTGCCTGTGCTACCCTTAATTGTAAATCACTTAAGGCATTCATGAAAGCGATATACGCATCATATGGGGATTGGTACGGACTGAAGTACGCATGCACATCTCCATCAGCTGACCACTTCGTACACATGTAGTAGAAGTGATCCGAGGTCTGAAGCTTTCGCCATGTTTCAATGAGTGTTGGATCCTCGGTACTGATGACCGCTGGTTCCATTCCATAAATGGTAGCAATTGCATCTCGTTGAATATCATTCCCCACCCATGCGGTAAGGTCACGGTCGGTGTCGGCCCAGGTGAGGATGTGTGGGACATCAATTTCACCAACTGAGTTATACGCGAGCGCTGTTTCGCTCGCAGTCTTAAAGCTTGTCTCTCCGTGAGAGAGGATTTTTTCAGGGAGTGCGTTCAAAAAATTAAAGATACCGGTGTTTTCCCACTGATGCTCCCCAAAGGTTTCAAAATCCATAAAAAGATTGATAGTCTCTCCATCCCCATGGTGCGCATGTACCCACTTCGCGTATGTTTCAGATGAGAGCGGATAGCTTTCCCACCCTTGGTTGCCAAAACGAAACGCAATATCGTCGGAAAGCTTGTAATTTTTCAAGAGCACTTTTATCGAAGAACAGCCCGTCGGCGTATAGAGGTAGTTCGGGCTTCTCCAGCCAAGGACCGGGTCCCAACCCTCTGCCATGATGCCGATGTACCCATTGTCTTCACACCACTTTGCAAGGCTGTTGGTATAGGAAAGCTCCGTGTTGCGAAATACACGAGGTGTGTACTGAAACAGATCTTGAATTCGCTTCTTATGAAGTGCAACCTGCGCCTCAAACTCTGTTCGTGAATAAAAAAATGCTAATGAGTGGTAGTACGTATCAGCGAGAATCTCAACCCTTCCTGTTTTCACCAACTCTTGAAATGATTTGAGTACCTCAGGAAGATACATCTCAAATTGATCAAGTACCGTACCAGAGAAAGAGAGTGAAAATCGAAACTCAGGATATCGCTCGAGAAGGCTACCGAGGAGGCGAGTGGTCGGAATATACGATTTTTCCGCCACCTTTCTCAGTACTTTTTCGTTATTTAAATCAGTACTGTTGTCAGCATTAAAATACTCACTGTCATTTCCGATATCAAAGACACGGTAACTTTTAATACGGTGGGGTTGATGGACATGAAAATACGGGCAGACGGTAAGCATGTATATATTCTACCTCTTTGGTTGACACCATTCCAGTAACTTTTTGTATAGGTCAAAGACCTTATCAGCCGCACGACGCCACGTGAGTCGGAGGAGCTCTCTACGCCCTTCTTCGACAAGCTGTCGATTCATCACCCCGTACCGGAGTGCAGCGATGATTTTGTTTGCCATCTCATCAATATCCCAAAAATCAACCTTGAGTGCATGAGTGAGGACCTCAGCTACCCCTGATTGTTTTGAGATAAGCACTGGAGTTCCGTGTTGAATTGCCTCAAGGGGTACGAGCCCAAATGGTTCCGAGATGGAAGGCATCACGAGCAGATCCGCAGCTTGATACATCCTATCACGCTCCTCATCCCAGAGTGCTCCCGCAAAAATCACATTTTTTGAAAGTCCGAGTGCACCGACGAGGTGCATAATCTGATGCTCCATGTCACCCCACCCTGATATGACGAACACAACATTTGGATCGTAGTCGACCACTTTTCTGGCTGCGCGAATGAAGTGATCCACACCTTTTTGTATCGTGATACGTCCGTTATAAAATACTATTTTCTTCCCTTGTGCTTTGAGCTCACCGAGCACTGGGGGGAGCATTGGTGGAGTGAGTGGTTTAATCCCGTTGTGGACGACCGTCACCTTCTGTGGATCGATCTGATACTTATCGAGTACAATCCCGCGCGTGTAGTTACTAATAGCAACAACAGAGTCCGCTGTCTGAAACGCATACCGCTCAATCGCAAAAATATCAGGGTCGACACTGTTCCCTCCCGCTTGGTCAAATGAGGTTGCATGCACGTGAAGCACGAGTGGTTTTCCTGTGGCGAGCTTCGCGGCGACGCCCGCGAGGTAGGATGTCCAATCGTGTGCATGAATGAGATCAAACTGTTCACGAAGCGCAATACCATACGCTGCATCGGCATACCGATACACCTCATCTATAACCTTTCTGGAGAAGCGAATGCGCTTTCCTCCTGGTGAAAAATACTCAATGAATGACTGTGCATGTTGATACGGGAGGAGTGCTGAGGGGAAGATATGGATGGTGGCAGGAGTCTGATTTGCAAAAATAAATTTCTGGTTTCCCAGAATTGGTTGTTCACGTGGCAATACAAAAATCACATCGAGACCGAGCTCAATGAGTTCCTCGGTAAGGCCGTGGCACGCAACACCAAGACCTCCACTTTTCATAGGTGGATAGTCCCATCCAAATGTCAAAACCTTCATGTATGTACGAAAAAATGACTATAGAATGTTGATTATTCCCTTTGCAACATTTAGTCACCTCTATGGTATCACGACGCGTCAAAAGTTTTGCGTGAGCACATCACATAAACAGTGCATAAGTGAGTATTGTGGATGCCGACGTATGTCGCTATCATATAAAGAGTTGTTGAAGTTCTTTTTGGAGGACGATATGAACTACAAATCGAGAGTGCAGGCACATCGAATATTGCAATGTCTTCAAAATTCTAAAAATGTCTCCTCTAGAGCTATAACCGATTGGTACAATGAACGATACCCACCAACCATGCTCTTCAATATTTTCACCGGAAATCGGGATATTATCGAATACCCCGTTACGGAAGATCTCGTAAAAAGAACACTTGAAGAACATTGCGAGCAAGGTCTACTTTTGATACTCATCAACTGCAAGAGAATCGCGCACACTAATACTCTCGAACGACACTATACGCTCACAAGACACGGTGCTTCATTACCCCACGTCCCCCACTAACCGCCACGACGCTCATCGAGTACATGTGGTGGTTTTTACTTTATTTTATAGAGAGTCTTATCTACTTCGGAGGCAACACCACGTCACACTCTGGCGTAATGATATGTGGGATACGAAGCG
>CAZDUC010000020.1:0-12380 GCA_964508585.1 uncultured Candidatus Saccharibacteria bacterium | reverse complement strand
TATGAACTGGATTCTGCTTGCGGTTGGCGCACAATTATTGAATGCCTTTGTTGCACTCATTGATAAGCACATTGTCAGTGACGAAAAGACACTTCCGCGCCCATTTGTGTATGCTTTTTACACCTGTCTCATCTCAGGTGTCTGGATCATTGTGTACTTTATTGGATTCTTACCATTTGTACCTGAAACACTCGGTGTTCCCACTTTTTCTAACGTGATTCGGCCGTCACTTGAGGTGGTTGCACTTTCTTTCCTCTCCGCGTATACCTTTTTTACCGCGTTGGTCGCTATGTTTACGGTGCTTCGGGAACATGACGCTTCTGATGTGGTCCCAGTGATTGGTTCAGTCTCTGCACTCGCCTCATTTGGTCTTGGGTACTATTTCTTTGATACAACACTCAGTAACAACTTTATTCTCGGTATCGTGCTTCTCTCTATTGGTACATTTTTGGTGTCCCGGCTTCGGTTTCCATTTAAGACGGCACTTGTCGCTCTTTACTCAGGTATCTTTTTTGCCTTACACTACGTGACCCTCAAGGGTCTTTTTGAGACCACTTCTTTTGATAATGGATTCTTTTGGTCTCGGATTGCCTTTGTCTTTTTTGCACTCACACTTCTCATGATTCCGAATTACTTTGAGAAAATTAAAGAACAGACAAAGAACACCACACGTGCGACTGCAATGCTTGTGTTCGTCAATAAGGTTTTGGCCGGCATTGCAACCATGCTGATTTTGAAAGCAACCGACCTCGGTGATGTTGCGGTGGTGCAGGCGCTCGGCGGACTTCAATTTGTGTTTATCCTTATTCTTGGCATTTTCTTCACCATACATTCTTCAAAATTGCGTATCGGAGAAACATATGAGCGGGAGACAATCCTCAGAAAAGCGGTGTTTGTCGCTGTGATTACACTTGGATTTCTAGTATTATTTAAGTAATGAAAAAATGGCTCATTCGCACACTCATCAGTGTGGCTGTTTGTATTACCCTAGCTACCATAGCGCTCTTTTTTCTTGCTCAAAAAAAAGTACCATCGCAGATAACCTATGGCATTTCATATAATGTCCCCTACGTACTTGAGTTAGGACTTGATCCTGATATGGTATTCGACGCGTATCTCTCTGAGCTTGGTGTTCGAGACTTGAGGATGAGTGCGCACTGGACACTCATTGAGCCAAAGCGTAATCAATTTGATTTTGCGTGGATGGATAGAGATATTCAGAAAGCCGAAGCAGTCGATGCTCGTGTTATCTTTGGCGTAGGTCGCAGGCTTCCGAGATGGCCTGAATGCCATGTTCCTCATTGGGCACAAGAGCTTACCTGGGAGGAGCAAAAAGTAGAAATCCGTGAGTACATTACTGCGGTGGTAACTCGATACAAAGATTCTCCAGCAATTACCCATTGGCAAGTTGAAAATGAGCCATACCTTAGTCTCTTTGCATACGAGCATTGTGGGGAACTCGATGAATCATTTTTAGAGGAAGAGATTGCACTTGTGAAATCACTCGATCCGACGCGCCCCGTACTGGTGACCGATAGTGGCAATTTAGGGACTTGGCGTGGTGCATACGCACAGGGTGACTCCTTTGGTACGAGCGTGTACGTATATTTTTGGAATCCGGAGCTCGGACAATTTAAGACACTCTTGCCACCATGGTTCTACCGAGTGAAGGAAAACGTCATGGCGCTTGTGTATGGCGAAAAAGAAACATTCCTCATAGAACTTTCCCTTGAGCCATGGCTCCTTGAGCCAGTGACGCAGGTACCAGTGGAAACACAATACTCACGCATGGACATCGTTAAGTTTAATGAGATTATTGAGTATGCAAAAGGGACAAGGTATGAGAAACAATACCTCTGGGGAGGGGAGTGGTGGTACTGGCTTCGTGAGCATGGACACACAGAGATGTGGGAACGGGGGAGGGAATTATTTTCAACATAAAGGATGAAAAAATTGATTTCAGAGATTGATTTGGTAACAAAATCTGTCGAGCAAACGGTGAGTGCTACAAACACGCTTCTTGAACCAGTCCGAAAATCTTTTTTCAAACGTTTTCCGACATTGTCGATGCTCGCGGTCACCTGTGGCGTTGCAACAACACTGCTTGGAATAGAACGTATTATTGAGGATATTCCACTCTTCAATGAGCATCCGGTGTATATTTTTCTCATCGGGGTGTGTATTCTTGCGGTGACGGGAAAATTGTACAGTAGACTTGGATAAGTATGGTGTATAATTTTGTATAGGACATATGCATATTATTCGTTTCATTTTTCCATTTTTGTTTGTACGCAATTGGCATGATGGCCAGTGGGAGCTTTCTCATGCTCGGTGCATACTCTTTTGCGGAGCGTTGATACTCATCATGCTTGGCATTGCGCTTGTGGCTGTGTTACAAGCACCCGTCGTGTATAATACGTCTACGGTATGAAAGCGATAAAAATGTATCTCATCGTCGTTACAGTACTTCTTTTGATTGCTATTTCCTTGGGTGTGTATGTGTGGTATACCGTGCAGACAGTTGAAACGAGAGAGACGACGAGAAATACGACTGAACAGCTTGATCAAACAAATCCTTCAACATTGCAAACTGCTGATGGAGATGTAGGTTCGAATATCGAGACCTCAGAATCCGAATCCAAGACGACAGTGACAGAACCAATCAAGGTGAATACTGATTCATTATCAGATACACAGAAGAAAATGCTTGAAACCCTTGGCTACTCAGAGAGTACAATCACAATTACGCCTGAAATGATTGCGTGTGGGGAAGAAGCGGTCGGCGCAGGAAGATTGAAAGAAATCACCGACGGCTCAGCACCGAGTCCGCTTGAATCTGTCAAACTACTCCCCTGTTTCAAAAAGTAGTCTTGTAATATTTTCAAAAAGTGGTATAATCTAACCATGAACAATTTTATCGCAAGTATAGCGCTTGGCACGCTTATTTTTGTGCCATTTTCAGCATTTGCTGGTCCAATTATCCGAACCGGAGAATCGGTCTCAATTGATGCGACACAATCTCTGAAGGGTGATTTTTATGGATTTGGCTCATCGGTGATCCTTTCGGGTGATAGTGAAAACGACGCATACATTGCGGGGGGGACAGTGACCATCAATGCTCCTGTCAGTCAGGATCTGACCATTCTTGGTGGCGCGGTGCAGGTGCATGGTGATGTGGGCGACGATCTCCGTGTTGTTGGCGGTGAAGTGACTATTGCGAAGCCAGTCAAGGGGGATGTCGTGGTACTCAGTGATACACTTACCATTCTCTCCACTGCAAGTGTCGAGGGGGATGTGCTTTTTATGGGCAACACGCTTACTATTGAAGGTGAGGTAGTTGGAGGAATCCATGGTACGGCAAATGTGGTGCGTATCAATGCAGGGGTGGGTGGCGATGTGTTACTTGAGGTAGCGGAACGATTTTCAATAGGAGATAAGGCAGAGATTCAAGGCGCCGTGACGTACGAGAGTGCACAAGAGGTACTTCGAGCACAAGACGCTGTCGTGAAAGGCGAATTACGGAGAGTCGATGTACGTGACTCGGTGCAAGCTATTCCAGCGGTGCAACTCTTTGGGTACATGCTTGGTATCGTACTGTTTGTAACGCTATCCTTGTTTATGGTAAGTCGAAGACAGGTTGTACAAAACACCATCCGCTCATACGAACGAGTAGGGGCTCATGGCCTCATTGGTATTGGTATGTTGGTTACCGTTCCATTTGTAGCGGTGCTTCTTTGTGCGAGCGTGCTTGGACTCATTGCAGGAGCAATACTCATTTTTGGGTATGTGCTCCTCCTTCTTATTTCCCTCGCACTCACTCCCATTTTTTTTGGATATGTATTCCAGCAGGTTGTACTTCGTCGTAATGACATCACTTTAACAACACTTGGAATAGGAGCATTGCTCTGTATTGCAGTTGGATTCATACCGTATGTAGGTGGACTCCTGCTCTTCTCAGGAATGATTATTACGTTTGGTGCACTGGGTGCAAAGACGTATCGAACTATTCGATCTTAGAACCTATCCACTAACTCCACCACAACATACAGAGTGAGAAAGTGCAGTGCACTTTCTCACCCCAGGTTCTCAGTCCTCAATGCCTCGTGGTTGATGGATGAGCTCTTAAAAAAGTTGTGTTCAAACACCGGGGGCGCTTCGCGCCCCCGGTGTTTTGCTATACTGAACTACACCTATGACTATAGAAAAACAAAAAGAAAGAATACGACGAGTGAGTGCACTCAACCGAGTTTTGCGGACACTGTATCCAAAACTTACTATTGCACTTCATCACTCCAATACGTGGGAGCTTCTTGTTGCGGTTATATTATCGGCTCAATGCACCGACACGCGGGTGAACATGGTGACGGAAAAACTGTTTGTGCAATTTCCAACACTCGATTCGTATGCGCAAGCGACACAGCAGGAAATGGAGCAGGCGGTCTTTCAGTGTGGATTTTATCGAAATAAAGCAAAGCATATTCGAGAATCAGCACAGATCATTCTGCAGACCTATCGTGGGGAGGTTCCATGCACCATGGACGAGCTCCTCACCCTACCTGGTGTCGCACGAAAGACCGCGAATGTGGTGCTCTCAAATGCTTTTGGAGTGCATGAAGGAATCGCTGTTGATACTCACGTGCGACGTTTTGCGATACGTTTCGACTTGACTGACAGTACAGATCCAAAACAGATAGAGCGAGATCTCATGGAGATTATGCCAAAACGTGAGTGGTGGGGTTTTAACCACAGACTGGTGCAGTATGGGAGAGAGATATGTCCTGCACGTCCACATCCCTGCACATCACACCCACTCACCTTGAAATATCCACCTGCATCGACGGTGTGGCCGAAGGCTCATTGACACGTATGCTCGACTCACTGTATGCGGGTCCGTCAAGAGGATGTGAAAGCTGTAAAATGGTATAGTGTACGGATTATGCGGAGCCCTCTTGCAGTTATTGATAGCGTGTACGGGTGGATTATTCGGATATCCATGAGTGGTATAGATAGGTGTATCCAGTTGTATACAGAAGATCATATAGAGAAAAAAGCCGAAGAACAAGAAGAGAATAACGTAGGTGAAGTTGAGATTGCGTTTTTTGAGGTGGATGAAGCGAAGCAAGAAGCTTCATTTAAAACTGTACGTGAGGTGATGCATTCCTACGAGAAAAAACACATCATCACGAATGAAGATGTGTCACACCTCTCTGTACCACTCGATGTACCAGTAGCAGTCCCAATGAAATCAGAGACTGTAAAAGAAGAGAAAGACATATTTGACGTAGGGGCACAAAAGAACACCGTCATGTATGCACAGGGTATTCGGGTGCCTGTGTACGCCAACCCAACAATCGAGTTTGACGCGCAGATTGGTGAAATTCCGTTTGGTGAGATGATTATTGTCCTCGAACCAAGAGGACGATTTTATCGGATTGCCTGGAACACTCTTGAGGGGTGGGTACTCCGAGACGATGTTGCTGATCGTGCGATACGCGTCTACCCACAATTTGTGGTAGGAGAAGAGAACTCTATTGACCATCCAAACACAGCGCATGTGCGTGCCATTCTCAGTGATGTGTTCGGTCTTTCGAAATCAGAATTTCCACTGCAGTCAGGTGAGTACGTGTTGTATCGATTGTGGAGAAAGGGAATACATGTCATTTGGCCAGCGACACGACCGCGAGTGCCTGGCTCATGGCATCGAATACTCAAGGGTTCTCCACAGGTGCATATAGGTGTCATTCCAAAAGTTGGTGCAGTGATGGAGTATTTACTGAGTCCCGATGTGGGTCATCTTGCTTTTGTGGATGCCATTTTTCCTGATGGGACAATTACTATCTCAGAAGCACATTTTCCTGATGCGGGGATATACAATGAACGAGTGCTTATGAGGGAAGAGTGGAAAGACCTCCATCCACTTTTTTTAACTTTTTCCTCTGAACGATAGTGTGTATCTACGGGTGTAGAGCATGTATCTAACCATTACAGAGCCGTGGTCAAAGAGCGCAGAGATGAGGCGCGCACGTGAGGAAATACGAGGCGTATTCGATATACGATGAATGCGTCTACACGTAGCGCAACGACGTATGAGAGATTTTTGAACATGGTCTAGATAGAATGTTATTTTTCTTCCCACGAGAGGGTGATATAGTCATCTCCAGTGAGTGGAAAGCCAGGAGGTGGTGCGTAGAGGAGACTACCATCGTAATTGATGTTTCGTGTTTGGTACCCAGTACCGTCGGTGTATGCAAAGCCATACCGGAGATTGGTTGCGAGCATTCCCCAGAGGGTGATGGTTTGTCGTTCGTGATATGGTGAACATCGTGTCTGAAATCCACTCGGATTATCATAGTAGTACCTTCCAACAAACCCATTTTGTGCGATGAGTGAAGCATCAATACGTAAGTCATCCTCGCTCACCAAACCAACCAGAACATTACCTTGTGCGATGAGACCGATTGAGTCAGCTCCAGCATAGGTGGTGTATAGTAAATCATTGTTTATAATGATATTTTTTCGTAGGGGGGGATTATCAGGGAGAAATGCAGAGACAATAGTGACCCGAGCACTTGAGATTTGTCCATTCACATACACATGATCCTCAAAGAAGAGAAGACCATTAGTGGGGAAAGAGAAATTTCCAAGCAGTTGCTGGTTTTGAATGCTCCAGGTCCCCCAACCACTTTGACTTTGCACATTGGAACAATTTGAAGGTGCGTTGGTCGTACTGGTGACTTTATACAAGTCAAAGGTGTCATTTGTTTTGAGTACAAGATGGTATCCAAGAGCGCCTGAACCAGGTCGATAAAAGCCAGTAGCTTGAGCGCTTGTCTTTATTTGAGCAAGATCTGAGGTGATCCCTCCAAAATCTATCGCAGGGACGGGGAATGAACGACCTGCCATAAAAACGTCTGCTCGAGCAGGTACTGCATCGGGGGGGAGTGGGTCAATAACCCCAGAGTGTGTGTGTACTCCAAATTCTTTTCCACCATTATGGTCTGAATCATCATAGCTACTCACTGCGCTGGTTACCAGATTATGTGCGATACCATCAAATCGGATTCCATTGTTTGAGTGGATTGGCCCAAATACTTCTGTACCTGCACCAAAGCGCATCTCATTATTAGAGACAACTGCATACTTTGCGATAGATGGTTTTGCGAACTGTACTGTTACAGCGCGTTGTGATGAGGTTGCACCTGAAATAATTCCAGTTGAGGTAATAGAGACAAGTGTTGAACCAAGTGCTGGAGGGGTAATATTGAGTGTGAACTGTCCTATGATGTTTCCATCTTTATCTTTAAAATCATGCCGATATGGTCCTGATGTTGCAGTACCATCTTTGAAATCCTGTGGCGCGTGCGCAAGGTGCCATCTGTAGTAATCAATACCTGCTTCTGCAATCTGGAGAGACTGCTCACGAGTGTATGCCTCTCTCGTCGCAACGATATCAGTCACGGTCCAATTGATGAGGCCAGTCATCATGACAATACCAATTGATGCACACACCAGAATTATGACGAGAATGTATCCCTCTTTTTTCTTTCTCTGTGGTGTGGAGTGCATGCTCATAAGTTATCTTTTAAATTACGAAATGATACCTGAGTGGTGTATATATTTGGACTCGTCGTCGCACTGTCATTTTGTGTATATATAGCAATTTTAATTAATCGGACGATACTGATGGTGAATGGTGCGACGAGTGGTGAACTTGTGCCTGCGTACGCATCGGTGTGGTAGCTAAAAAGTGGTGTTGAAGAGTTGTTTATGAGCGCTCGCACAATCGTGGTGGTCGCTTCAGTAGCTTGATTGTATGTGAGAGGATTTCCGGTAGGCTGAATCTCTCCACGTATGAGCGCGTTATTTTTGATGAAGTACCGAACCCGTTCTTTTTCTGAATCAGTATCAACATTACTATAAAAGGTCAATGTTGAAGTCCCCGCTTGCTCAAGTGGGTAAGCGCCAATACTCGATGGTGACATTTTTCGGATTTCAGCAGACATACGTTTGATTGCATGACGCGCCTCTAGGTTCTGCGTAAGTGAATTGGATATGTTTCTATTAAACTTAAATGTATCACCGAGGAGGAGTGTCGCGATACCTACAAGGAGAGTAATAATACCGAGTACGATGAGTATCTCTATCAGTGAAAACCCTTTTGTACGTAGTCGGTGCTTCATAACTATGGTGTAAGTAAGATTTCTGTTTGTTGCCAGTCACTCGAAACTGTGACGGTCCCTGAGTAATTCTGGTAGCCATTTTTTGTGACGGTTATGGTGTAGGTATCAGCGTTTAGTCCTGAATACGCGACCTGTCCTGGTGGTATACAGCTTGAGGTGAGGGTGAAGGAGATATCAGAGACCGTTGGTGTCCAGGTTGTGCTTGCTGTTTGTAGGAAGAGTTTATACCTGAGATATCGATTACCACTATGACCCGCAAAAATATCTTGCTGAGAAAGATCGTAGTAGGTACCCGACGTCCCATCTGGACCCTTAAAATCCCACGTGAGATCATCGTTGTTTGTTGCAATCTGTACACGTACGCTACTTGAGCCGACAGCGGGTGGCTGTGATTGTGGTTGCCACAAAATTTGCTGGAAGGTACTGCTCGTCCCTGTATCAAATGTCGATGATATCAAAAAACCAGATGCGTTGTACTCAGTGGGGCCCTTCCAGAGTTGTAACTGACCTGTGGGACTGAGAAACTCAAGTGACCCACTGTCAGAAAAATATTTTGTGGCATCGGTATAGGTACTTTGTCCATCTCCTCCAGACCAATCCGTCTGTGTGCGAAATCCTTTTCCGGTGATTTTTGTTTGATCATAGGATGCGCTTTCGAGTCGTACGTCGGCATCCGAGAGTGGTAGTTTTGTTCCTTGGTCTTTGACGGTGACCAAGAGTGTTCTTGGATTTTTGGGAGCGACGATGAGCGAGATATTTTGTTGGACACCTGGATTGATGATAAAAGGTACCGTTGGTGTTGTACCGAGTAGGTCGTATCCTGCGTCAGTATAACTGAGGTCGTACGTATCCCACTCGAGGTTGGAGATGGTGTGTAGTCCAGAACCGTTTGTCATGAATGTATTTGAAAACTTCTTCACATCAGGTGCTGTGCCAATGAGTTTTGAACCAGCCAGTGCAAAGTCAATATTTGGAATAGGGACACAGGCATCAGTCATGCTTGTTACCTGCAATTCACTTACACGATCGATTGAAAAACTCACCTGTGATAGTTGTTGTTTGAGCACTGTTGAGTGAGGTTTGGACGGGTTTGGATTACCAACAGCGCCGATTGTGTACGATTGATCACTGGAGTAACCATTTTTCGAAACACTGATCTCGTATGCATGCACCCCAGGAGGGGTGTCAATGATTTGTAGGTATCCGTTATTGTCTGTTGTCTCATCGATAACGATACTCGTCGTCGCGAGATTATTCTCTACGTGCACATCTGCTCCCTGAATTGGTTGCCCCGTTGCATCAAACACGTGAATAAAGAGGGCTCCATTATTTGAGGTGCTTTCAAGACCTCGTGGACCGACGAATGAGGTGAATGACATGGGTGCAAAATCCTGACAACTGGCACACTCGATGGTGAGCTCTACGAGGCGGTAATCAGCAGGCGCCAGGTCGTTTTTGGTACTGCTTCCAATCTGTCCATCGAAGGGGTTGTCAATATTTCTGACGATAGCGGTGACGGTAAATTCAAATCCATCTCGGACCAGTGTCTGAATATGGGGAATACTTCCCTCGGGAATTCCTCCCTCGATACCAACGTTGTCGTAGGTGAGGTTGCGAACGATTTCCATTTGTTCATTGACGAGTGCGATACCAGCAATTCGACTCTCTGAGTTTCGCACTGCTTGCATGGTAGTCGTGAATGCTTGGTACATACCGAGTGCAACAAGTAAGAGTACAGAGATGGCGACTACAATCTCAACCAGGGTGAACCCGTGAGGCACTGTACGTGACGTACTCAAAGAAACGATATGCATACAATTCACCTATAAGTATACATGATACGACGTGTGTAAAGTCGATACAGTCCACAAAGTATGAGGATGGATGTGTGAGAATAGGAGGGAAGAGTGAACGGATACATGATGCAATTGACAGAATGGTGATATGGAGGTATAGTATTTGAGGAGCACAAAGTTTTTCAACCACAACAGGGAAGGAAGTAGTATGGCTCGTAGACGTTCATGTCGTCCGTTGGGGACATTGTTTGATCTGTCATTGGCACTAGCTCGCGCCGATGGTGTTGTACCCTTGGGAGCATTCCATACGGAGGCTTTCGGCGATGACGACAATGTCACGGCCGGATGTAGTCCGGTTCCTACATACTGGGTCCATATTGACGACGTCGTTTCGGGTGAATACCAGGAAGGTCTCAATACCAACGATCCTCTTTTCATTCTCATAAGGAAGGAAGAAAGTCTCAATGGGGATGGAAACGATTCCAACGGTTGGCCCTTGACAAACGTTTCTGATTTCAATGCTTGTTTGCTTGATTGGGCCTGATTACATTTCTCACTATTTGAGGAGATTGTCATGAAGTGTTGAATGAATGCGGGTAGCGTTCGCCCTGAAGAGCAAAACGTCAAGGTTGAAGTACCACGGGACATATTGCAAGACCTCGTTTGATCGCGAGATACTCTTGTAAAAACCAACGTGATTCCTTGGGCCTAAAAACTTCATGTACCCCCGCGCAGTGAGCGGGGGTTTTTTGATGCAGAAATCGAAAAAGAGTATATGACCATCAGATACTTTTTTGATACACTACATGTATGCAAAAAGTAGCATTTTTTGATATAGATGGGACAGTGTTTCGTTCGAGCTTATTTATTGAACTCGTGGAGGGTTGCATCCGTGAGGGAGTATTTCCAAAAACCGCCCGGACGAAATATGCACACGAGTACCAGGCGTGGCGTAATCGTGAGGGGACGTATGAAGCGTACATTGAAGCAGTAGTGGCCTCGTTTATGGAGCATATTCGGGGTGTGTATTATGGTGATTTTGCTGATGTTGGACACATGGTCGTGGAGAGGCAGGGAAGACAAACCTATCGCTACACTCGCGACCTCATCCATACATTACGGGAACAAGACTACTTTATTGTTGCAATTTCTCAATCACCGAAGACGATCCTTGACGAATTTTGTGCAGGGTATGGATTTGATAAAGTGTATGGACGGCTCTACGAACTCGGCCCACGTGATCTTTTCACGGGCGTGGTGAGTGATGTTGATTTTATCGCTGATAAGTCGCGCGTAGTAGAACGAGTGATTGAAAAAGAAGGGCTCACCCTTGAAGATTCAATTGGAGTTGGTGACACAGAGGGAGATATCCCTCTCCTCGCATCTGTTGCAAATCCTATCTGCTTTAATCCAAACCAAGCACTGTATTCGTATGCACAGCGAGAGGGGTGGCAAGTAGTAGTGGAGCGTAAGGACGTTGTCTACATACTCTAAGAGTAAAAGGATGTCATCAATATGCTTTGAGTAAAGATACGTATCTTCCTTCTACCTAATATTACCATCTATCCTTTCTTTTCTATTTTCTATCTTCTCTTTTTTCTATCATCTATTTTCTATCTTCTCTATTATCTATCATCTATTTTCTATCTTCTCTATTATCTATCATCTATCTTCTATCTTCTCTATTATCTATCATCTATTTTCTATTTTCTCTATCATCTATCTTCTATCTTCTCTATTATCTATTATCTATCACATAATTACTCATGAATAAGAAAGAACAGAAATTTGTGGAGGTGGTGTGGGGGTACTATAGGCGCCACGGAAGGCGAAGTCTCCCATGGCGCCTCACGACAAATCCCTACCGTATTCTCGTTTCAGAAATTATGCTCCAGCAGACGCAGGTGGATCGGGTGATTCCAAAGTACACTGCATTTCTCAAGATGTTTCCCTCGCTCGCGACGCTCACGAGGGCACCACTGGGGGATGTACTCCGTGAGTGGCAGGGGCTTGGATACAACAGACGAGCAAAAATGCTTCACGAATGTGCACAAACAATTACTAACGATTACCGTGGGCGACTTCCGCGTACTCAAGCGGAGCTTGTGAGCCTTCCTGGCATTGGTCACTATACCGCGGGAGCGATACTCGCATTTGCGTATGGTGAGGGTGTACCTATCATTGAAACCAATATCCGCACTGTGTATCTTCATCACTTTTTTCATGACACACATGACGTGACTGATGTCGCGGTATTGAAATGTGTCACACGGACACTCGACAACGAAAATGCTCGTGAGTGGTACTATGCGCTCATGGACTATGGTGCGCATCTCAAAAAGATAATTCCACACCAGAACTCGAGGAGTAGACACTACACCAAACAATCACCATTTCAAAATTC
>CAZDUC010000019.1:6673-13351 GCA_964508585.1 uncultured Candidatus Saccharibacteria bacterium | reverse complement strand
TGTCGCCTCATCTATAGTACTCTCTGGAGGCACACAACGTTCTATACTCTCAACATAGCGAGCAATGTATGCATCGTAGTTCTGTTCAACTCGATCAATCACCGATTCGTATGCACGCAGTACAAACGTCGTACGACTTAAATTTTCGTTGAGATACTGGTTCACACCGCTTGCCACACAGTCAATATCACCTGGTGTACAGAGAAGCGCGGAATGATTATCATCGAGAAGGACCCCTGCAATTCCTTCTTTATTTCCAACAATAGGGATTTTCGCCATTGCCGCCATGAGAATAATCTCATCTTGAGTGCTATCTTCCGTTACATGCACGAGCACGTTCGCACTTTTCATATACGAGAGGTACTCAGCAGGTGTCGGTTCAAAAAGTATTTGATTTTGAAGTCCCAAGAAGAGAATCAAACGCTCGTACGTGGCACGAAGCGGTCCACTTCCCACAATGATCATCCCGATAGTTGGGTATAGCTTCAGCACCTTTGCCGCACCCGAGATCACCTCCGCAGTGTGATCACTTGTGTGCATCGTGGTGATATGAAGAATAATGAACTTAAACTGCGGATATTTTTCATAAAGGCTCGCTGTTGGAACACTATCCTTCCATGCATCAAGTGCGTAGTAGTTTGGAAATAATTCAGTGGTTGACTCGAGTTCCTGTCGCTCTTGAATGATTTCATGTCGCTGGAGCACGGTCTTGGTGCGGACACTCGTTGCATGTTCAATTACATACTTTGTACACCAGGAAAAAAGAAGTGGGTGTGGGAGCGTACTGAGGTATGTCTCATCATAAAAATCAGTGGTCACGTGGAGCTGCAGTGGTCGATGATACTTTTTACTTAAAAATCCAGCCGGCATACCAGACTCACACGTATCTTCAGCTATAATAATATCTGCACGAAATCCTCCACTAAATACCATCTGTGCTTTTGCGACACGGTATGCATCGTAGCTCAGTCTCCACCAATCCGATGAGTATGTGGGGTACATCCACACATTATCAAATGGGCGTATGATTGCATCCCCTTTTTCACCTGATGCATAGTTTAAAATGACGATGTGAATTTCAAGAAAAGAAGCACGAATATCAGCAATACGTCGATACGTCACACTTCCCTCCTGAAGAAGTCCCGTGTCTTGGGTAAATATGAGAAGCCGAGCTCTCTCACGGCTCGTGGTACGATCAAGAATTGGTGCCTCTTTCCTGGCATCTTTCACCTTTACCGTTGCCACCTCAGAAGTTTCGACTTTCGGGTAGATCATTTCCGTTTCTGGTGTAATCTCTATTTTCTGGACTTTTTTCTCAATAAGTTTTGTATCAACAACAACGATATCTTCAGGGGTATCAGCATCCGCCCCAAGCACCGCATTCAGATGCGCTTCAGAACGTTTTGAAGGATCGAGAAGGTTTGTAGTGTCAGACATACTACTAGTATACCGTTACTGATGTGGAAAAAGGCTAGTTACCCACGCGCGTGCATATCCATCTGCAGTTTGTCGTGAAAGTACACCTGCTGTTTCTTTTCCTCGCGTCCCGCATGTTTTTCGAAATGAAACATCAGTCATCAAACGTTCCATTGCGTCTGCATATATCAAATCACCATCTCCTTTTACCACAATACCATGCACACCATCACGTACCACTTCACCTACACACCCGACATCAGTGGTGACTATTGGGAGTCCAACCGCCATTGCTTCAATCAGCGTAAGTGCGTATGCCTCATGGAGAGAAGCGAGCACAAACATATCTGCTTGCGCCATCTCGGCATGAACCGCTTGTGTCCATGGTAAAAAAGTAACCGCATCGTATAGGTTATGCGTCGCGACAAGTTTTTCAAGCGTACTTTTTTCACTTCCTTCTCCCACAATATGAAGATGTATGTCTGGATACTTCGCATGAAGAAGTGCAAATGACCGGATGATGCGTGGGATATTTTTCTCTGGTGCGAGTCTACCAATGTACAAAAACGTATACGGCGAAACATCTCGGTGGACATGTGACGTTTCCAAAAAGGTCTCGAGTTCAGGCCGAATAGGAAGTACCGTGATCGTATGTCTAGAAACACCTCGTCTGACGAGTGAGGTTTTTATCCGCTCTGACACCACACGAATTGCGGGTACGTTCAAGAGAAGTGACCGGGCAAAGAGGCGTTCTATACGACGTATATACGAATGTCCGCACCACGCATCAGTACTAAAATAATCTCCGTGCACCTGTATGTGTATATGTGCTCCAACGAACCTCGCGAGAAAAAAAGAAATCCACCCAATCAAGAGTGGGTCTTGCGCGGTAATGACAAATGGATTTGATTGTGTATGTTGAGCAATACGTCGCCCGATACAAAATGCATCAATGAGCATCATAACGCGAAACCGAGAATTAGTCGGATACAGATGGAGCGTTCCCTCGTGTACCACTTCCGAATATCCATGTTTTCTTGTGGTGAGGACCACGAGGTGGTACGCCTCGAGGTACTGTGCGTAGGAGAGCATTCGCGCACGATCACGACTCTCTGGTTTCAAAATATTTCTCCCCAAACTGATCGCTAGCACTTCCATAGTGAACGTACTAAGGTGACAAATTCTTTCACCACCACATCTTCGTGGAAAATACCCACTCGTTTTTTCGCTTCTGTTGCAAGCATGTGCCCATAGGTACCATCACGCATCAATTGCATGAGTGCCTGCGAGAGCGCTTTCTCATCACGGTATTGCACAAACATACCAGACACACCATCTTCAATGAGCTCCACATTTCCCCCCACCGGTGTGGTAATAATTGGTGTGCCTAAGCTCATTGCTTCAATAAGGTGGTGTGAGAGTCCTTCGTATGAGGTGTTGAGTACAAAGGCATCAACTGCTTTCACCCGCCGTCCCACCTCTTGATGTGACACCGCGCCGAGAAATCGAATGTACGTGCGTGCAGAAAGTTCGTCCACCAGTGACTCGAGTGACTGTCTCAGTACCCCATCGCCAATAATCTCGAGTGTGATAGGAAACCCCTGCTGTTTCAATGTGTGCACCACGCGAATAACACTATCAATTCCCTTCCATGGCACAAGCCGTGCAGCGGTCAATAATACAAATCCCTCATACTGAAATTCTTTTCGTAGCACTTCTTTTCCTTCATTGACAAAAATCTCCTTAAGCTCTGTATACACGCGCGTGATTCGTGTATGCCCTATCTGCCATTGTCCGACAACACCTCGCATGTACTCACTCGGCACGATAATATGGTGGGCGTGTTGTGCAACACATTTCTGAATCCACGCAAGTATGCGTACCTGGAGCACACGCTGTGGGTTTAGGAGATACTCGTCCAGTGTTTCAGTAATACCGTACCGCTGACTTCCCTGCTCCCACGCATAGTCACCGGGAACACGGAGGAGGTATGGGGTGCGAGTCACCACGTGTGCGAGTAAAACCGGAAGCCCAACACTCACGGTATCGAGGGCGTAAAGCACATCCACGTGGCGCGCACGCCGTACCAGTGTCCAAAAATACACCATGTGCCGAATAATTTTTGGGTACTTCCGTACCACACCATAGGGGAGTACCTCATAGGTAATGTCATACTGTGGGAGACATTTCTCCAAAAAAACCGTATACGTTGCCGGGCCTCCAATGTCGGGTGGGTAGAGACCGGTTGCAATAAGAATTTTCATACAAGTTGCATAATAGCATGCGCGAGCTTATGCGCGTCATGGCGTATGAGACTTCTCTTGAGCACATCGCCCTTTGCAAGCACCACATCATCGTGTGCGACAAAATCTCCTTGGATGACCTCGGTTTCATCTCCTGTATACGTTTGCACGACGGGGTACTCTCCGTCTTTTGCGTACAGTTCGAGTAAATCAGGCCTAAGAGGCGCTGTATTCATAATCATGTACTCTGGAGAAAAGCCGATGTACTTATGTATTTCAGAGAGATAGAGTGCGGTACCCATGTCTTTCGTCTGTCCGTTTCGTGACATGAGATTTGCCACAAACACCGTCTTTGCCTTCGTCGCACACAAGGCTTCACGCACTCCTCCCACGACACAGTTGGCGAGTATACTGGTATACAAATCTCCTGGCCCAAGCACAATCACATCTGCTTCATTAATAGCACTGAGTGCTCGTGTACACGCCTGCATGTTTGTCTTGAGTGAGAGCTGGGTGATAACGCTCGAAGATGGAACGTATGACGCGACATCAATCTCATGTTCTCCTTCGATGGTGATACCAGAATCGTACTGTGCAGTGAGTTGCGTTGCACTAGTCGTCACCGGAATCACCTCACCACACGTTGCAAGCACTTTCGATGCCGCATGAATGGCCGCTTCTTCATTCCCCAAAATATCGGTAAGTGCTACCAAAAATAAATTTCCAAGAGTGTGTCCTCTGAGTCCTTCTCCTTTATCAAATCTATACAAAAAAAGCTGTCTAAGGATATCTGCGTACTCATCTGTTTCTTTCGCCATCGCGGAGAGTGCCATGCGCACATCTCCCACGGGTAAATATCCAAACTCATCACGAAGCCTGCCCGTTGAGCCACCGGAATCTGCGGTCGTCACAATCACCTTGAGCGAAATACTATCAGTGTACTTTTTTAGCCCCTGAAGAAGTGCATGGGTGCCTGTGCCTCCTCCAATAACGACGACGCTATGTTTTCTCTGTATTTCCATATTGCGTCACATAAAACCATACTCGCTCCACAAAAGATACGTTACGACCGTGGGTAATAATGGTATAGTGCCACATATGGAGGCAACAAAAAGTTTTTTTGTCATTTCAATTGATCTTGAGCTCTTTTGGGGTATGAGTGACAAAGAGACCATTGAAACGTACGGCACGCGTATTATTGGTGAGCGCACCGCCATTCCTCGTATGCTCGCGCTTTTTGAGACATACGGCATTCATGCAACCTGGGCCGGTGTGGGGATGCTCATGGCTCGAAATAAAGATGAGTTGTACACATTTCTCCCACCACCCGAGAGGCGTCCACTATATACCAGTATGCGTACCTCATCGTACAACTATCTACGTGAAGCTCCGATTGGGAATAGTGAGGAAGATGACCAGTACCATTTTGGAGGGTCATTTGTACACATGATTCTCAATACCCCACATCAGGAATTTGGAAACCATACATTTTCCCACTACTACTGCATCGACGGCATGCACAATGAACCTGCAATTTTTGCCCACGACCTCGATGCATTCAATGCTATTGCAAAAACATACACCATCTCCGCAACCTCAATTATTTTCCCTCGAAATCAAACAAGTCATGAAGCGCTCTACACCTGTGCAGAAAAAGGTATCACCGCATACCGCGGGACTGAATCACACATGCTGTATGAACCGCGACAGGATTCAGCACAAACACCACTCATTCGCGCGCTTCGTCTCCTCGACCACTACATCAACGTGAGTGGACACCACACCTACCCACTCCCCCACAAAGATACGTACGGGCTCTACAACATTCCTGCGAGCAGATTTCTAAGACCGTGGATGCGTCCCCTTCGCTTTCTTGAGTGGCTTAAAGTTCGACGTATTAAAAACAGCATGACGCAAGCAGCAAAACACGGTGAAATTTTTCACCTCTGGTGGCACCCGCACAACATGGGCATTGATCAGGAAGAAAATTTCAAAAACCTTGAGACGATTCTCAAGCACTACCAAACACTCAAAAGAACATACGGCATAGAGAGTGCATCAATGCACGACATCACCACCTACGCCCAACGATCATAGAGGAGTTACAAAACGTACGGAGAACGCACTAGGTACGTTGCGATGACAGATACGTACGCACACATACTACACACGCTTTCGTACAAACTGCGTGAGCCACTTCGGGAAAGAGAACCCGAGCGAAGCGAGTACTTTGTTGGCAAATTTCCCACAGACAATAATCAAAACGGAATACGCGCTTACCCATCGATGCTTTTTTCTGAGTACCGACACATTCGAGAGCACACCCTGAAAAGATGCACGTGTTCCATGGACGCGAAACGCACCCATTCGCATTTTTTCGAGGATGTGTGCTTCGGTAAGTGTTGGAATATTGATGGTAATAAACGGTGCACCAAAATGTGACGCACGATGAAAATCAATACCACCTGTTGCAACAAGCGTCGGTTTCTGTTTTCGAAGTGTTTCAAACAGAGTGAGTGACCGAGTGCGTGGTGCGCGCTTCCCTTCGTACTGCTGATTCCAAACTTCAAGTCCATTAATTTCACCAAGGAGATGCTCCGAGATCTCAAACTGGTTACGTACCGGATGTGCGAGCACCACAAAAGGGGTGTGCTTCGTCCACTTCTGCAACGTCTCAATCGTCGATGCATACTGACTCACACATGTTCGCGCTCCAACCATGAGCACGTGTGCTCCCTCAAACGGCACCTCAAACCCAGGCACGAAACGAAACGTCTCATCACAGAGCCTATCGCACTCACGCACAAAATCCTCCGCGAGCTCAGGGGTGAGTGTATCAGTGTGCTCAGTCATGCATACAAACTGTATCCCGTTTTTTTGACACATCGCTTTAATCTCAGGAAGAGACATTTTTGCATCATACGAATGTGCCGAATGTGCGTGCATGATACCCGTAATTTCCATGGTACGAGTATACCGTCATTTCAAAGAAGGTGAAAGATACACACACTATTCCTCA
>CAZDUC010000019.1:0-6573 GCA_964508585.1 uncultured Candidatus Saccharibacteria bacterium | reverse complement strand
GGTACGAGTATACCGTCATTTCAAAGAAGGTGAAAGATACACACACTATTCCTCAACACCCCACACCTTTCCCCACCAACTTATTACCGTATGTTTCCACCTGTTACGTATACGGTATATGTTAATCTCACTTCAATTTGAATTCATAGGGTGAAGAAAAACTATTTCAAAACAACCTCAAACATCTCTTTCTTCACCAACTTACCGTATATTTCCACCTGTTACGTATACGGTATGTGTCACACTCACTTCAGTTTAAATTCATTCCGTAAATGTCTGTCATTTTCAATATATGAAACCTTCATGTACAAGACATCATTTGATACACCCAGGTGTTTCTTAAGAACAAGAATAAAATCATCACAGGCGTATGGATACACCCAAACACTCTGCTGGAGCATTTTAAAACCATACAGTTTCACTGCTCGCCGGAGCTCATACCTCAATTTGCTTTTTGTCTGAGGTACATCAAACACAATAACTCTCCAGAGCATATCCCACTTTTCTTTTTTTGTATCAAGCGATTTCGTCCGCAAGAGTGCCTCCCACTTTCCTTTTTGAGTGAGTTCTAATGTGACGGTGCCACTCTTACTTATTTTTTCTGACACGAGCCCCGCTTTCACGAGCGATTTGACACTTTTTTGGATTGTTTGTTTTCGAGGATATTTCTTCTTTTTTATAAACGGTGCAAGTGCGTATGTAATTCCAGGGAATAAGGCAAGAATTGAAACAACCCCAACAACTGCAATACTTGCAAGAATTGCCTCACCCACAGGACCAATCCTTTCTTTTTGTACAACACTCTTTTCTTTCTGCATACTTTTCATTTACCCTATATTGTACACCTGTTACGTATACAGTAAGCGGGTGAAACTATTTTTTGGGGAAAAATTTCTTGAGGATATCGATGATTTCCATGAGGGAGGGCTTGGGGTCGTGGAGAGACCATACATCTGAAACGGTACCTTTCGGGAGTGCGAAGAAGTTCCGAAGTGCGCTCGTGCGATTCGGATACAGGTGCGTACGCATCGCGTCACGTTTAAAAAGTACACGCATGAGATGTGCCACATCTCCCATACGATGATTGGACACCACCCCTTCGCGCCCATACGTGATTTGAGTAGGAGGCTTCCCTGTTGTTGCATACATGAAATATTGATACGGCATGTCCGCGCCCGCAGCCACCGAGATCGGGAGTGAGCCCCAGAAGCGACCATTGATTTCCATGAGGTATGGTGTGCGTGTATCACTATCGACTTTGAACTCCACCATAATTGGTCCAGACCAGGCTAATTTTTTGACGAGCACCTCGGCATATCCACGCAATTCATGGTACAAATCCCCTTCTCCGATAGTTTCTTTGAGAACGGATGCCCCACCTGTTGGTGACAGTGAGCGGAGCCTGTGGTGTACGGTAAGCGCAAAGTACTTACCTTTGTGGGCGAGCATCTCAACACCATACTCTTCACCATAGATACAGGTCTGAATGAGTGGCGACTCACCACTTTCATGCGTAATTTTTTCAAACTGCGATACAAGCGCCTCAGCACTCTGCACAAATGACGCTGTGCCAAATATCCCCACCCCATCCTTCCATGTCACACTTCTCCGTGACTTCACCACGACAGGGTAATTAATATCACGACTCAGATTTAGGATTTCTTCATGGGTCACAGGGGCCTTCGTAGGGATTGTGTGCACAGCAGATACATGCGCGAGTGAGTACGTAGCGCCTTTATCAAATGCAATATCCACAGAAGTCTCACTCGGGAAAATAAGAGTCATATACGGAGCAAGCATGTCACGGTAGGTATACAAAGAAAGCCATGTCGCGTCACTGAGTGCGTACACCACCGGCTTTCCACCAAGGCGGACCGCTTCATGCTTCACTGCTTCTATAAAATCCACCTGATGGGTATAGGGCGAAGGGTACATGAATACTGCAGTTGCATAGCGCGAGTGGAGCGCCATTCCTGTATCACGAGTCGCCCCCACCGAAACAATAATTCCCCGTTCACCGAGCGACCGCACACACGCAAGTGCGCTCTTCAAATTCCCATCGAGAATAATTGCAGATTCCATTCCTGTAATACTAATATGCCCTATTCCTCCTGTCGAACTAAAACTATTCAATCCTCAACAGGGTTGTACTCTATGCCTATCTTTCAAAATATTGGTATAGTATCTGTATGCGTATTCTTCTCGTTACCCCACTCTACCCTCCTGACATTGCGGAGCTCGCGCCGTATGTGAAAGAACTCGCTACTCGGCTCACACCAATACACACGGTCACCGTTCTCACCTACGGGCACCTCCCCGAGATGATTGCAGGAGTCACTATCAACACCATAGAAAAATCTTCTATTCTCCCTATTCGTCTATTTCGTTTTCTCATAGCACTCAAGAGGCATGCGAAGTGTACAGATATCATCTATACCCAAAATGGACCATCTGTAGAACTACCCATACTCCTCCTCTCCTTCATTTCTCACATCCCTCTGTACCTACGTATCGGCGACAGAGTGTCGCTCAAAAACTCACTTCGGAATACCGTTCTCAAAAAACTTCTCATGCACACAATGCGCCGAGCACGTACAGTATTCATTCACCAGAGTGACGACGGAGCTGATGCATTAGCGGAAACATGCTCGCACATAGAATCGATACTTCGGCCCGACTCACGTCCTGAAATACTTCCCTTTGCAGATTTTCCAAAAGAGGCATGTGCGCGTTTTGAAAAATCTTGGGATACACACGTCACAGAGCTCACAACACACTTTTCACTATGACGACACCAGATCCAAAAACAGCCTGGGATAGATACTGTGCCGAGGAACTCACACACCTCACTCCAATACTTACTATGCGTGGGTACTCACTCGATAATGAGCAAAAACACATACAAGGTGAACGGTACCTCATGCACGCCGTTACGACAGCGAGTGGCAGAAAGCTAATACTCTCAGGTACCGCACCTGAAGGAATAAAGGTAATTATCAAAGCAACTCGAGATGGAGCCGGAAAAAAAGAAATTGAGCATGAGCGCATGTGTCGAGATTTTCTCAAACGAATTGACTTTGCAGGTGAGGTCTTCCACACTCCAGAAGAAATTGCATTTTTTGACACTGAAGGATGTACAATCACCGTCCAACGCTTTATCCCACAGGAGTGTCCATTTCTCGAGCGACCGATTGCTGAACAATTTTCTCTTGCGCTTCGCGCATTCAAGGGACAGGAGAGTGCGCACGCCACCACTGCAAAACATCGTCACGCGGTGACCACCATCTACGGAATGCGTGATGCACAGGTGTACCAAAACACATTTGATTCATTTTATGAAAAAATTGGAACGACGCTCGGTGATACACATCCAGTGTGCGCTACACTCTCTTGTGCACGAGAAGTGCTGAATGAGCATACAAAAACAATCGAACAGTACTGTGGTTTTCTTACACACACTGATTTTGTTCCGCATAACATTCGAATTCAGCATAACACCATATACCTCCTCGACTTTTCGTCACTCACGTTTGGCAACAAGTACGAAGGATGGGCGCGTTTCATCAACTTTATGACCTTGTACAACCCACCTCTCCAAAACGCACTTGAGACGTACGTAAGGGATAATCGCACCCCTGAGGAGTCAGTATCACTCCGCATGATGCGTATCTATCGTCTTGGTGAAATACTCTGGTACTATGTGCGCGCAACAGAGCACAGTACCGGTGATCTCCACTCACTCAATACGGCACGTATTACATTTTGGCATACGATACTCCAGCATGTCCTCAGTGAAACCGAAGTTCCTCCATCAGTCATTGAAACGTACACGCAAACACGAGATTCACTGCGCAGCGACGACGAAAAAAAACGCCAACAGGGACTACACTAATTATCCTCCCCACAGTACACACCGTTCACCGAGTGTCCCTATTCCGGTTAACCGGCATAGTATTGCGAGGTGTATGTTTCCCATAAGAATTCAGCGTACAACGAGCTCACGATGGTGACTCCCATAACTACGCAAGTGCATCCATGCGAGCGACATACGTAGCGTACTCGTCGACAAGCGGGTGGTTCCACGTTTCTTGAAGCATGGTGAGCATCGCATGCTCAAACCATAGTTTTTTATCGCGCCCTGCATTAAAGCGTTCCCAGAGTGTTGGACCTACCATTGCGTAGGACTGAAGCAAACTTTCTGCATTTGCGATTTTGTCAGCAGTAGAAATTGCCTTTGCTCCTTCCCCACCGACACGTACCAATTCGATGTAATACTTTTTCTTATCAATCCACGGGAGTGTTTCATTATGACTTACCGATGCCACCAATGACGCGACCGAGTCGCCAAAGAGTTCTGCGATGTCGTCAAGTGACGCATCGGTGTCTTCGATGACATCGTGCAGGATACCCCCAATAACAACATCCTCATCAAAACCATACTGTGCGAGAAGTAGTGAGACCGAAAGCGGGTGTACGACGTACGGTGTGTCTTCCCCTTTCCGAGTCTGCCCATGGTGTGCATGCATCGCAAACGAGATTGCTGTTTCAAGCCGATGCGTGTTCATGATGTGATGACGTTAAAAATCTGCTCATGCATCTTTTTTGCAACAATATCCCAATCGTATTCCTGCTCAACCATGTTTCGTGCACGTTCCGTCACCTCGCGCACCCCTTCGGGGTGCGCAAGAATATCTTTGACCACCTCAGCAATCTGCTCTGGACTATCAGGGTCTACCGCCCAACCGGTCGTCCCTTTATCCGGGTTTCGCTTCGCATCAAAGAGGAAGTCAGCGATACCGCCCACCTGTGTCGCAATGACGGGAAGCCTACATGCCATTGCTGAGAGAAAGGCGTTCCCGAGCCCCTCAGAACGTGACGGGCCCACAAAAATATCCCCCGCGAAGCGGTATTTGCTCACCTCACTCCGCTCAACCTGTCCGGTAAACACAACACGGTCTTCGAGTCGAAGTTCCCTCGTAAGCATGTTCAATTTTTCTTCATCGGGACCACCACCAACAACAAGGAGTTTGATGTGTGGCGGGAGGAGCGTGAGTGCGTGTATCGTCGTATCAAATCCTTTCTGGTGCACGAGGCGTGCGGTGTTGACGAGAAACACATCTCCCTCTTTTTTCCCAAGTGTTTTCTTGAGTGCCTCTACTTCACTCTGCGCAAACGTTGGGTTAATGGATTCTGGATTTGCACCATTCCGAATAATGACTGGCTCATGCGGATACCCCATCCTCTTTCCCCAATCTGCGAGAAAGTATGAAATGGACTGGAGTACGTTCGCATGGGTAAACCCTCTTTTAAAGAGAGGCCACAGTGGCTTCATGGTGCGCTCAATGTACTCAGGCGGGTCACCTTCTTGGAGCGTGAGTGCGTACGGCACTCCGGTAAGTATATTAAAGATAGAGATTGGCACACTTGTCCCATGAGCCATCATCGCCCACGCGCCATCGTAGTGGTATTTCCGATGTAAAAAGTATGCTCTGATTCCTGCCGCAATTTGGAAAAAATGTTTGTTGTAGTGGAGGGGACATTGTCTGCGCTCTTCGAGGCTCGCGTGTGCTTTTCCAAAAAGCCCCACACGGTGGATGAGCACATTCCCTATTTTCCCTGTACGCGGTACGGCGCTGTCGTAGTATAAGGTCACCATATGAAATTCTATTTCCTCGGGACTCATACGGTCAGTAATCTCCTGAATCGCCGCCTCCGCCCCCGAGATAGTCCCCGGCAAATAGTCGAGTGAGAAGATAAGAATTCGCTTCATACTGTTTCCTGATTCTACCACAAAAAATCCCCACCGCACGCTTCGTGCGCGGTGGGGAGAGGTCAAAAAAATAGAGTTGAAACCTAGGGACGTTCTACCCTAAGCTGTGTCTCGACGAACCTTCTCACTGTCTCATCTCCATCAATTCCGAGCTGTTTAGAGATGTGCTCAGACGCCCACCAGTCACTTCCTTTCTTTTTTTTATTTCGAATTCTCTTGCCATTACCATACTTGGTCGTGGAGAGAATCGACCCTGGTCCAAGAAGCACGCGGTGCGGGACACCTGGCTCAACATCAAGGTCTGTCTTATATCCTGGACGTTGAATCAACATGATAAAGATTGGAGATTTATCTTCTCCCGAACCAACAAGTTTCATGACGAGAGCCCATCCATTGAGGATGGAATACTTTTGCCACCTTCCCCTATGCAAATGCTCTTCCTCCCAAGGAACTCCGTCCTCCCACTTCCAATCCGGCATTTCGGTGATACCCACCGAGTAGTCAGGACCCAGCCTCATTCGGGTCCGAATTTCCCTGTTTGGCATCTTCCTTCGTATGACCCAAGCAAACCCGCCAACCTGAAATTCTTTGTGTGAACGTTGATGTTTCTTTTTCTTTTCTTTTTTCTTACTCACGCCAATCTCCCTATGTCGTAGATATTGAATCAGTGTAAAACTTCTCAGATAGAACTATGTATCAATCTGTACCATACCACAAAGTGCGTTTTTGTACAGGGTTGTCGCGTTAGATTTGGTAATAGGTCAATACATTTTGGTACACACCCACCTCACCAACACCTCTCT
>CAZDUC010000018.1:0-13848 GCA_964508585.1 uncultured Candidatus Saccharibacteria bacterium | reverse complement strand
CCCCACAACAACCCCCCTTCATTTTTCCGACCCCCCTTTCTTTGTGTGGGTGCTCCCCGCGCCCGGGGGGGCGGGCCGGTGGGGGGGGGCGGGCGGCGCCCCCCCCCCCCGCGACGATTGAACCCTTTTTGAGCAACGCAGGGTATTCACCGAGTCGCATCGAGGCACCCATTTCACCACGCGCAATTTTCTCTTTTTGCCCTGGCATAATGTCAATTACCAAATGCTCTGCTTTTGGATCTATTTCTGCAGTACTTGCGCTTGAAAATTTAAGTACGTGGAGTGCATATTCGAGCACCGCAAGTTGCATACCATAGCAAATACCAAAATACGGAATCCCGTGTGTGCGTGCGTACTGGATAACATTGATTTTTCCCTCAATCCCTGTTGATCCAAACCCTCCGGGGATGAGGATCCCATCAAACACACTGAGTCGCTTGAGTGATTTTTTATCTTCAAAATCATGGGACGAGAGATAGTGTATCTCAGGGGTAAGGTGAAGTGCGTACGTTGAGTACTTGATTGCTTCAAGGACTGATATGTACACGTCTGAGAGCATGAAGTCTCCTGAATTAAAGTATTTTCCGACAACGGCAATCTTCACCGTATCTTTACCATTTTTTGATCGTGCGACAAAATTTTTCCACGCAGTGAGATTGCTCGACTTCATACCCGTTATACCCAACTGCTTGCAAATGAGGAGCGAGAGGTTGTCTTTTTCGAAATTAAGCGGGACATCGTACACACTTTTTACATCAGGCGCTGAGATAACGTGCTCTGCTTTTACATTGCAAAATCGCGCAATCTTATCCTTTCGTTTCTTGTCAATTTCAACAGGTCCACGTGCGAGAATAAAATCGGCAAACACACCAGCACTATTTAAGATACGTGCAGCAGTTTGTGTTGGTTTCGTCTTCATCTCACCGATGCTATTTGGTACGGGGAGATAGCTCACCATCACAACCGCGATATCATCAGGCGTTTCAGTCTTCATCATACGCACGGCTTCGAGAAACAAAATATTTTGGTACTCACCAACAGTCCCCCCAATTTCAATCGTGGTCACATCAGCATCAGCGACTTCTGCCGCCTTTTTAATACGTCGGATAACCTCTTCTGGAATATGCGGTACCACTTCGACATTTTTGCCTCCGTACTCAAGGTTGCGCTCTTTTTTAATCACATCCTGGTACACACTTCCAGTGGTCATGTAGTTAATGCCAGGAATATTCTTCCCGAGGTATCGCTCGTAGTTTCCCATGTCTTGGTCTGTTTCAAGGCCGTTTTCCAATACAAAAACCTCACCGTGTTCGGTGGGGTTCATGGTGCCTGCATCGACGTTAATGTACGGGTCAATTTTGAGCGAGGTGACGACGAGTCCTCGGGCTTGAAGCAAAAGCGCAATCGACGACGAGGCAATGCCTTTCCCCACCCCACTCATCACCCCACCGACTATAAAAATGTATGTTCGTCTTTTCTTTGTATGTGTTGCTTCTTTATTTTTTTGCGTCATGGTTATACACGAAGATATCTAGCAATGGCAAGTGTGCTTGAAAATACCCCGAGCACAATGCCCGAGCCAACAAGCACAAAAAAGAGGTACCCGAAATTCGTCACGAAGTAGTTGAAGATGTTGAGTGAGAAGAATGCCTCAGTGCCCGGACCAAGGTAGAGTGCAACTGGGTAGAGGATAAGAAGTGTAAGTACGCCAGAAATAACACCATAGAGCACCCCCTGGAGTACGAACGGCCCACGAATAAACATGTTTGAAGCGCCCACCAGGCGCATGACGCCTATTTCCTCCCGGGAGGTGTAGATAGCGAGACGGATTGTGTTAAACGCAATAAGTATTGAAGCGCCCACAAGGACAATCATGGTCAAAAAACTCGTCCTATCTATGGTGTGAATAATATCAGTGAGTTTATCAATCGCTTCTTTATTTTGATTATAGTTTATACGATCTATGAGCTGTGCTTCAGGAGATTCTGCATCGTGTTGCTCCTTGAGGTACGTTGCAATGTTTTCATACTGCGACGTCTCTTTTGCGCGAATAGAAAGTGATGCACCGAGTGGATTTTCTCCCAACTCCTCGAGCGCTTGAATGGTGAGCTCATCATTTTGATGTCGTTCTCGAAACTGTGCAAGCGCATCTTCACGTGATGTGTATATTACTTCACGCACATCGGTGAGACTCTCGAGTGAAGTCTTGAGTGCGAGAATATCTTCCTCTTTCGCACTGGTAACCATGTACACATTGATGTCAACTTTATTCCCAATCTGGACAAGTGCGGTATTAAGAAGTTCACCCGTGAGCATGGTTCCTCCTACAACAAGAAGAGTTATCATGATCACAAAGATAGCTGAGAGTGATACGAATCCGTTGCGCCAAAACCCGATAAAACCTGCGCGAACAATTCGTTTGAGACTGGTAATCATAAATATATTAAAGCACGTACTTACCCTCTACGTCATCCCTTACTATTCGACCTTCATCCATGGTAATCACTCGTCGTCCAAGAGCATCAATAACACCCTTATTGTGCGTGGTCATAATAACCGTTGTTCCGAGATCATTAATTTTCTTGAGTATCTGTACCACCTCATACGTAGCAATTGGGTCGAGGTTTCCCGTGGGCTCATCTGCAATGATAATTTCTGGCTGATTCACGATTGCTCGAGCAATGGCCACACGCTGTTTCTCACCACCAGAGAGCTCATGGGGGAAATTCCACACCTTGTCTGCAAGGTCAACGAGCTCGAGTGCCTGTGGGACATTTTCTGCAATCTCATCGTCGGAACGCCCATTTGCCTCCATGGCAAATGCAATATTTTCATACGCAGTCATGTGAGGGAGAAGTTTAAAGTCCTGAAAGACAGTTCCAATCTTTCTTCGAAACTTTGGAAGTGCACGAGAGGAGATTGAATGAATATCGAGTGACTCGAAAAAAACCTGTCCAGAGGTGGGTTTATCTTCTGCAATAAGCATTTTAAGAAGTGTGGTCTTTCCTGCACCCGAGTGGCCGACGATAGAAACAAACTCATTTGGTGCGACTTGAAACGTTACTTCGTGGAGCGCGACTGAGCGACCTCCGCTATATATCTTTGAGACGTTATCAAAATAAATCATACTTCCAGTATTCTACTCTAACTGTCCCTCAGCGTCTAGAAAAATCTGAATATCACCTGCGAATACGCGATTAATATCACGTACCTCCGTATCGGTGCGGTGATCTTTCACTAGTTGATACGGATGGAGTACGTAGGAACGTATCTGACTTCCCCATTCTATCTTCACTGTCTTTTCAACAGAAAGTCCTTTCAGTTCACGCTTGTGTTGTTCTTCCTCAAAGGCGTATACCTTTCCAGCAAGGAGTGCGAGTGCCTTATCTCTATTCTGTTGCTGACTTCGTTCAGAAGACACATGCACGGAAATGCGAGTCGGCACGTGAGTCACGCGGACCGCAGTTTCCCGCTTGTTTACGTTTTGTCCTCCTGCCCCACCTGATTTTGCGTACGAGGTCTCAAGCTCATCTTCTTTGAGGTCGACTTCTTTAAGGTCATCAACTTGCGGTGACACTTCGACAAGTGTAAAAGAGGTTTGTCGTTTGCCATTCGCATTGAAAGGTGACATGCGCACCAGACGATGGACTCCAGATTCTGGACGAAGAATGCCGTAGGCATCTTTTCCCCCAATTTCAAAGACAATGTTTCGATACCCATTCCGTTCATTTGGATTCGCGTCGAGAATAGTGACGCTCCAACCACGTCCCTCAGCGTACCGTTGATACATTTCCACGAGCATCCGTGCAAAATCCTCAGCATCGTCACCCCCTGCTCCCGCAACAATGGTGATAATCGCATTCGACCTGTCATACTTTCCTTTCCCTGAAGATTCATCTTTGAGTGTTTGAAGCTCCTTAATCATTGCCTGTGCTTTCTGTGGGTCACTCCAAAAATCCGGTCGAAGCATCGCCGACTCTATTTCCGCAATTCGTTCCTGTGGTGTCGCCATATGGGTAGAGTATAGCAAAGGAAATGCTCATTTGCTAAAACAATAAGGATTGAATATCACCCAATGACAAGCTCTATAATTTTACACACAAAGGTTACATATTTCTTTCCGTCATTGATCATGTAAGTCAAACAATACTCCTCTTGGATACTATTGACATTAGTCTTTAGTTATGTTAATGTACAAACAAGCTTAGAGGTCTAAGTGTGTATGTGGTGTTTTTTAACAAACTGGATGGAGGTCACAATGTATACCCTTAAAACTTTAAATGGTCTTCCGGTGGGTGTAATTTTCATGGCAACCGGAGATGCGAGAGAGAATTCTCGGCTATCCGACCTGGGGGAAACTCAGATCAGAACGCGGGCTCATGAGATTCAGAGCATGATCGATATTTCTGACGGAAGGATCCTGCAGTACATGAGTTCATCCCACCCGTGTGCCAAAGAAACGTGCAGGTTATGCTACAGCGGATACTTCGACGTGTTACCCGAACTGGATTTTCCTTCGGACGACGCCTGCATGGAAGATCGTAAAAAATTCGGTTACACTTCGCTCGACACCTACATCAATCAAGGTTCAACAGCCTGGCTCTTTCGTTACGGCCTGGAAGCAGTGGAGAAGATTGGTACAAGGTTCAGACCAGAAGGTCAGTTCATCAATCCAAAGCCGGAAGGCCCGTTGTACATCGGCATAGTTGGGCATGCCACGCTCTTGAACATGATTGCTCTTCTCATGTACCCGCAACATGCAAGTGCATTGCGACGCATCACCTTCAGTGAAGGAGAAGCGCTCGTGGTTGTTCCAACACGTTTTAACCATCGCAGCGACAGAATCTACCACTACTGAAATCTTCAGTAGCCAATTAGCCCCATGAGACGAAAGTCACCCAGGGGCTATTTCTTTTTCCAACACCCGCACCACCCCATTATCAGCGTCCACCACTTTTTTCTTTCATAGCGCCGTAATCGGTTTCGACTACAGAGTATAAAACTTCCCCGGCCTCATACGTCCACTCATTGCCACTTTGAGGAAATTTTAAATTGAGCCATCTCATCACAGGCGCTGTACACTTTTCACCACAGGAGTACTTCGATTTTCTAAAAGAAAATCTGGTCGCGCAACAACTGCTCAAGATCTTGCGATAATGGTGATAATCGCATTCGACTTATCACTTTCCTTTCCCTGAGGCGGTATCTTTGAGTGTCTCAAATTCTTTAAACATGTTCTGTGCTCCTTTTGGAGCATTTCAAAAATCCGGCCGAAGCATCGCCTCTTCAATCTCTGCGATTCGTTCCTGCGGTCGCCATATGGGTAGAGTTGTAGTAGCAAAGAAAATGCCCGTCTCCTATGGTAGGATGGCGGGCATAAAATTACTCTTTATCTTCATTTTCGAGAAAAAACATGAACAATTTCATAAGTGTTGGTGAAAATTGTGCAAGATACTCTACCTTCGCCATATCGTCCACATATGATTCCAATTCGTCATTGGACCGTATTGCCTCGTCCAAAGCATCATCCAATCGAACAAAAGCGATTTGGTACCGTTCGAGTACTTTTCGGAAATGAAGTGTACCTCGTTTTTTCTCATACAAATCGAGTAGTTGTTCACGGTATCTTTTAAAACGTTCCTCAAACATCTGTACACGTTCCATTGCCATACACTGTGCAACTTCACGCTCTGCAATGCGTGTGTGCAAAAGAACAGACAATTGCGGGAGCGAGCTCAGCTCAGTCATGAGTTTCGAAAACAGGTGAATGATGCGCGTATATACCTGATCCACAGGGGTCCCCTCTCCACCATCGGTTGCGAGGCAAGAGATACGCTCAGTTTTTGAAAGTAATTGTGAATCCAAAAGGCGTGCATTTCGTTTGAAAAATTCATCGATGCGGTACTGATTTTCCGCAGTGATACAGAAGTCCACACCCTCTTCAAGTTCACACACATAGCCATTCTCGATGAGAGCACACTGTAACGGTAATGGATCGCCACGGTATCCCAATGAAACTGCCACATCATAAATCGACTTGAAACGTACACGCTCACTCTCTCGAGCAACATACATGAGTTCTTCAAGCAAACATGCAATCGCTTCAGGATCATCCACAAAAGACACTTTGTTTGAATCTTCCGAACACGGTATCTGTTTCATCGCAACCTCCCTATCAAAGTACTCTCATTTGAGCATACGATAGTGTTGATGATGATGCAATATAGTCGCTTGCGCTCAATGTTTTCTCACCACACCGCACCAGCTCTCAATGCTAAAAAACAGCACGCAGGTGCTGTTTTTCTTTACGCCTTGAGCCATCTCTCGGGATTGAACCGAGGACCTCATCCTTCGCTTACACCCCAATTTACAAAAAGTGATATATGGGGACTAGACTGTATCTTACGCATACCTTTCGGCTTAGCGTCCCTTGTCAGTCGTTCGGGCCTCCACCACGTGGTGGTTGCCACGGTCTTAACTCCACATGAGTCGTTAACCGTTATTCAGGATTCGCTTGCCTGTTTCCGGACAAGTGGGCAAGAAGTCAATGCGACTTACCATGGATGCGCTCTACCGACTGAGCTAAGATGGCTTCTTTCTGCTGCCGCAATTCGGTTATTGCGGATATGATACTATCACGAAGTTTGGTATTAGAAAAATACACTGTTAACACGCCAAATTCCGACTTTCTCTTATATGTCCCCTTCTGAACAGATTTTGTTACAACAACTTTTTGAAACTGTTTTCTCGAGACTCCAAGACTACCCGACCAATACATAAGTGCTCTTTCAGGAGAAATGTCTGAAAATAATTGCAAACCAAATCGCAATTTATTTTCATCAATTTTGTATACCTGCTTTAGAAAAAACAAAAAACATCGGATTAAGTCGATGTCTGTATTTCCCAGACGCACTGAATTTTTATTGACTTTATTCCCTTCACCCCAAAAGAGACCGAGGCCTAACCCATATAAAAACCATTCGTTATTATTTTTGGGTCTATTAAACTCAAATGGATCTCCATCAGGATTACTGTGAACATACACTGCATCAGAAATAGAACGTTTTTGAATATTATATTTCTGTAGCCAATACGTCACTTTATTAGGGGAGCACTTACACAAAACCCCAATTTGTGCGGCTGATTTCTTCTTGTGAACGTATTGTTGAACTAAAAAATTCTCCTCAAGCATGTTTATAGTATACCTCATCCATATTGAAATGTACTCTACTATAAACACATAAGCACTTGTGTCGCTAGAGTCAATGTACTAGGATTGTGAAGTTGCCATAAAATTGCCAAGATAGCTCAATTGGCAGAGCAGTGGTATTGTATGAGAATCATACAATCAACGTTCATTCGATCATAAGAAAATGTACATACTATAATCTGGATTTTTAGCCATCTTAGCTCAGTTGGTAGAGCATTACATTCGTAACGTAAAGGTCCCGAGTTCGATCCTCGGAGATGGCTCAAAGCGCAGATTATATGTCCCCTTTCTCACGATACTCATTCACTTGACTGGAAACCGAAGGTTGCTGGTGCAAACCCGACTTTTGGCTCCAAGTTAAAACAGGTCATGTGAAAACAATACTTATAGACGCTGTAGATTGCTTCGTCTCGCCAGAGGGAGAAATCTTTCGGGAGATGTATGATTTGCTAGAACCCATCCAAATATAATATACCCATCACTTGTTTATTTTATACCAATACACATTCATTAGTTCTTCACCCAACTTGTACGAGTTGGTATGCGACAAAGCACCGAGATAAGAATGTATTGTTTGGTCAAGACTTTCTGGAGAAATGAGACCACTATTATGAGCGACAATTCGTTCGTTCAGTTTTCTCACTATTCGTTTTCGTGTCTTCTTACGAATTTGTGTATGGTGTGGAAATAAGACTGTACCAAGAAAATCTATACCACGATGGAGCTTGAAAATATCAACTTTTTCTGGATGCATTCGTAACTTCAAGGCCGTTCTTAAAAAGTCTTCAATCGGCTGTATGAGATTCTGTAAGTATTCTGCGTCGTCGGAAACAATAATGAAATCGTCAGTGTAACGTGCATAGTGTTTAACGCGAAGTATATGCTTCATGAACTGATCAAATTCGTTCATGTACACATTTGCAAATAGCTGTGACGTGAGGTTCCCAATAGGAAGACCATGCGGACTAAATAAGTCAGAATACCCTGCATTAAAACTTTGGATAATTTGAGCAAGCAAGCACATAACATGCTCATCCTTAATTTCTTTTTGAAGAAGCTCCAAAAGAATTGTGTGGTCAATCGAGTCAAAAAACTTCTGTACGTCACACTTGAGGACATAACAAGGGTGAGCATTATTTTTCGACACCTTTCTAACCATCTGTCTTAAAGCGTCAACTCCTTTATGTGTACCCTTACCCACACGACAGGAAAACGATCGGGCCATAAAGGTAGGTTCAAATATGTGATTGAGTATTTGAAAGAGCGCGTGGTGAAGAATCCTGTCCATCACCGTCGCTTTATGAATATGTCTTCGTTTTGGGTCGTTTATGTAGAAGCCGACATACGCGCCATGCACATAGGTTTTATTTTTCAAATCACGATGCAGTTTAAAAATATGCTGTTCAAGATTTTTCTCAAACAACAGAACATCTTCTTTATTTCTTTTTCCACGTCTAAATTCGTTCCATGCCAGGAACAGATTTTGTGGGTCGATAATTGTAGAAAATAATTCTTTATACACACGCATGAATGACATTGATATACCGATCCTAAAGAAGACATATGAGCTGTACGCCACCTTTCACGAATATCGTCGTGTAGTACCCAAAGCTGACCGCTTCACCATCTACGAACGATGTGAGCGGTGTATTGTGGACACCATCGAGCTTCTTATTGAAGCGGGATATAGTAAGAATGTAGACAAAGCTAAGGTGCTGGATAGAGCAAGCGTTAAGCTCAACACGTTACGTTTCTTTATCCGTCTTATGAAAGAGACAAGGGTGTTTGATCTCAAAAAATACACAGTGCTTCAAGAGAAGATTGATGAAATTGGCAGGATGCTCGGTGGTTGGATTCGTTCAAACACCAACGGATAACAAAGTAAAAGGTATCCAATGGATACCTTTTACTTTGAGAAGGAGTGACTTCGGACCGAACCCCGACGCCGACCCGTAGTTGTCGTTCGCATTGTCGACGAAGTTCGTGTCGAACTTGACCTTGCCGTCGTTGAAGTTGAAGTACGGAGCGTGGTCGAAGCGAACATCGGAATCCGGAATTTGTCTCTACCCGTCCGTGGCACTAGAACTTGAAAATGATTCTTGTTGGAAACAAGATACAATCTCGTTCCTGAATTTAATATTGCAACGCCTGCCGTATAGGCATAGTGGCTTGCATTAAGTAAAGACAAGCAGTATCTCCTTATCATGGCACACTTCTTCAAACCGTAATCTGAAGAACTCTGGCCAATTTCTCAAAAGAGAAAGAGTTCGGCGACGGTAATTCGTAAACGACCGTGCATTAGCCTAGACTCCGATAAATTATATCAAAAGAAATCGGCGGTACCCGTGTGGATACCGCCGAAAAAATTTTTCGAACTCAAGAATCAAAACTCAAAAGATTCAAGAGTTCGATGGTCAAGGGTCAGTTCTGCGGACCGAACCCCGACGCCGACCCGCAGCGGCCGTACGCATAGTCGACGAAGCCCGTGCCGAACTCGACCCTGCCGTCGCAGAAGACGAAGCACGGAGCGCGGTCGAAGCGAACATCGGAATCCGGATCGTCGAACTCGTCGCCAACGCAGTCGATCCAGAGGTCGTCGTAGTGCATGAGCCGTTCCGGATGGGTCAGGATCATGATGCCGACAGCGAACGCGCCGAGGCCGAACTCGTTTCCGGCAAAGACCTCGGGTGCCCGGCGGACCGAGCGACCGCGATGACGGATGCCGAACTGGGCGGGAACGATGAGGATGTCAGGATTGCCCTGAGCATCCGTGAGTTCCGTCCAGAACTTCTGCGACTGAGCCGACTGGCGCAGACGCTTCTCGTCGAGCTGACCGTCACGGTAGTTGCAGAACTTGCCGTTGCGGGTCTGCTTGATAGTGTCGAGCACCTTGAGGAGCGCACCGCTGTAGGTCGAACCGAAGGCGTTCGGGCTCTTCATCCAGTTGGGGATCGCAAACCAGCTCTCGGCACCGGACGGAAGCGGGACGTCGCCCTTTTCGATCTGCGCGAGCAGGTCGAAATTGGCGAAGCCGATGCCGGAGAACAGCTCACGCAGACGGTTGCACTGCTCGGTCAGGCCCTTGGTCTTGTAACCGGACAGATAGCCATAGGTCGAGCTGACCTCTTCGTCCTTGAACTTGTCGGTGCTCGACAGCTCGACGAGAGCGAGAACGGTCGCAGCGCTAATGCGGCCGACGAAGTCGGCGTTGCCCTTCACGCGTTCCGCACCTTCCTTGCTGAGGTAATTGGCGTTTGCATAGGCCTGCAATGCCTTCTCGACAGCGTCGGTGGCCATGCGGGTGAGTTGCCTCATTTGGCCGTCGGTGGCCGATTCACGAGTAAGCGCCGTCATGACGTTAGCTCCTATAGTAGCGCCAGATTCGCTCTGGTTTGCGTCTTGCCTCGGTTGAGACCAGCTTTTCAAGTCCTAATGTAAGGCATAAAAAGCTAGTCTCAAACAGGGAAGGTGTATCAAAGAACAGACGTGATTATAACACGATAATATAGTATTTGTCAATTTCATTTTTCATATCTCTTTCAAGATGGCTCAAAGCGCAGATTACATGTCCCCCTTTCTCACGATACTCATTCACTTGACTGGAAACCGAAGGTTGCTGGTGCAAACCCGGCTCTTGGCTCCAAATACTATTTCTCCAACTCAAACATTTGGCGAGGAGATTTCCCACCGAGTAATTTATGTGGGAAGTAGTTCCACGCATCAGTAAATGCATCCAAGACTATTTTGGAATCTGGATTGTCAAAATGTAAATCAAAAAATTTCATCCACTTTCCCATATATTCTCTATTTGCTTGCATTGGATCCCCTGATTCATTCCAAACCCAATCTTTTATTTCTTGGACAGTAATCTGCTCTGTGAGAGCATATTGAGTGAGAATAGTAGCCAGGTTTTGCTCGACTTCCTCAATAGTCCTCGCTACATCTGTATACTGCATGAATGTAGTATTGTTGATTTCATTTTGTTCTACAAATGCTTCTAAAAGTTCATCTTCATCCCCTCCCTCACGCATTGCGCGACAAACAGCACAATCATCATCGCCATGCCATTTTTCCTCAATAGCAAGAGGGAGCGTTTCAAACCAATCTTCGAGCCGATCAAAGGTGGAATCTCCTTGCCATTGATCCCATGCACCTGCCCATGACTCATCACCTTTTTCAAGAAACTCACATACTCCATGTACTCCCGCAAAATCAAAGACTTCTTTCAATTTTCCTGCTAATTTCTTATCTTCCATGTATACGAATTCTCGAATGAAATCTTTCATCCATTTTTCTTTACTCGTTGAGTGAACCTTAGGAATTGGAAAATAACGCGCATTATCACTTGGTACATTCTTACCTTCTTCCCCACTCACCACGTCACCAGTCTTCCCGTCAAGAAAATACAGAATACGTGTGTCTTCGTCGAGCATCCCATCAATAATTCCATCAACATCAATTGCGATATTGTTTGGTAAATAATACATACGTTAATGTGTACACCTAAATTTATTTTTAATCAAGTAGTGTTATATCCGAATTAATCTCAATAATGATACTGGGGGTACAGTTCAGATAGTTCAAGTCAGGACGAGACTTGGTCACGAATTACTAATTCTGCATACCCACAAGACAGCATTTTGAATTCTTTTGGAATAAAGAATTCAAAATGGGCTCAGAAAATATAATCGCTGTGCTCATTATTTTCTGGCCACCCCGGCTCACTCGCCTTACGGCATCGTTTCGGCTTTCGAGTCCCGACGAAACGTGCGCAGGCACGTTTCTTCCGCCGCTTCGTAACGTAAAACACACCCTAACGGGTGTGTTTTACGAACTGCGCGGCGGACGGGACTCGAACCCGCAACCTCCCGCGTGCACTGCTTCCACTATTTTCATAATGGCGTGGACTATATCTTTGCCATGAGTCATATGACTTGTAGGCACCCCGGTATCTAGTCTCTACGGCGCCCTCATACTATGTGTTTTTGTGTATGAGGTTCCCTCGGTATTCGCATATCTCAATGAGACTTAGCCTTCACCGATATCCCGGAAAGTTTCAATCTCCCTTTCGAAGAGAAAGCTGCACGTCTACAGGCGGGTGCTCTAACCAGTTGAGCTACCACCGCAAGCGAGCAAGAACGTAAAAATTTATTTTTATGTTTTGCGAGCGTAGCGGGGGAAAGATTTCTCTTACCATCGCAGTTATTGTGATTTGAACGCTTCAAATCGAAGCTTTTTTCTTTGCAGAAAAAAGCTTCGATTGCCCATTATACATGATTTCCGCAAGTTTCAAAGCGTCTGTGGGCTTACTTTAAAACATCTACAATTTTACCCTACCACTTTACCATTTACCACTCATTATTAAAAAGAAATCGCGCTAATCCAGAGGATAGCGCGATAACAGAAACTGAAGCATGGCGTTCAATGTTTTGGCAGTAGCACATAGATTGCCAGGAAAATTGCCACCAGACTCAGAATCGTCGAGCGTGAGTGGAACACAGTGAAAATCGCCAAACCAATCGCCATTATATTGGTAATAAAATGGAAAACAATTAAGAAAAGTAAATCTGGATGATGGCTCATAACTATTTCCCTTCTCATGAGAATGAACTGTTACAAACGGCTCAATGCCGGTAAATTCAACGAGTCTTTGAAACCTCGATAAGTCGAAATATAGCATACCTGTTCATTAACACCAAACACCCTTGATTAACGAGAGACTTCGTATCTTTGAGCTTTTCGAATTTCGTAATGAACTACCCCGCCATTACCAGACAAATTAGTTTTGTGGTGTAAACCCACCGCTTCTGTATACATCATCATAGATTCCTGCATATGATATTTTACCCAAAGAGAAGTGCTTTCATTCTGTCTTCGACAGTGGAATACACTTCCCTTGAAATTTTTTCAATAAAAACAATGTTTCGTTCGTTAAAATCCATAGTTCGTATCTGGTCAGTGAGAACCGATCCCTTAATATTTTTTCCAACAAATGACACTTCAAAAACATAGTTTTTGTTTTTTGAAGTTATTGGGCAACATATTGCGCGACCACTGAGTTTATTGTATCTATCGGGAGAGATGACGAGCGCTGGTCTACGACCATTTTGTTCATGACCCAATGTAGGATCAAAATCAATCCAAACAATATCACTACGAGAAGGGATGTATTTCATACTTACCACTTCTCTACAACTTCTTTACCAACGTCAGAACCCCAATCCACTAAGTCATGCTGGGTCTTTGTGTCGAAATTTTTAAGCAATTCATCAAGTGTCGGTTTACTTTTTTGTACAACCTCTATAGAAATTCCTGTTTTTGTCTCTTTTACATCGACACGACTCCCAACTTTTAAAGATTGACTCAATGCAATACTCTTTGGCAAACGCACCCCAAGACTATTTCCCCATTTTTGAATATTTGTTTCCACGTGCAGAGTATATACTATGTATATACATTTGCAAATTGCTTATCCAAACACCTGAGAGAGATTTAAATTTACTCGATCGTTCCCTCGAGAACAGTCCCCCGGACTGTTCTCCATCGACACAATTTAAAAACCGCCATGAGGCGGTTTTTAAAATGTGTCGATGGGAGGGAACGATCCTCCGACCTTAGCTTTATGAGTGCTACGCTCT
>CAZDUC010000017.1:2245-13855 GCA_964508585.1 uncultured Candidatus Saccharibacteria bacterium | reverse complement strand
ATCACCTCAGTGTACGCAAACCCTCTCCACCCTGGACATGTTGAGTGTTTTGATATGTCGAAAGAGCTCGCTGATGAACTTTGGGTTATTGTGAATAATGATGCACAGGCGAAGTTAAAACGAGGCACTGAAAGTTTTCAGGATGAGAAGTTTCGTACTCGTCTCGTTGCATCACTTAAGTCTGTTGACCGAGTGGTGCTCTCTATTGATACCGATGGATCGGTGTGCGAGACACTCAAATCGATTCTTGAAGAAGTCCGCACTCGACCAGAAATCGACGAGGTGATTTTCACCAAAGGAGGTGACCGTTTCGCTGGTGAAATCCCAGAGGGAAAAATCCTCGCAGAGTATGGTGTACAGATTGTCGATGGCCTCGGTGCAAAAATATACAGTAGCTCATCATACGTTCAGCGTATGGCAAATAAGGAGGATGCAGAAAAACTCCAGAAAGAGCTTGAAGATATTCCGAAAGAGCTCCAAGAGCAGGAGTACATTGAGGTCGGATATCGACCGTGGGGTGTGTACTACGTGCTCGAAGATAGACCAAACTTTAAGGTAAAGAAAATTATCGTGAAGGAAGGCCACCGCTTAAGTCTCCAAAGCCATACGCATCGCAGTGAACACTGGGTAGTGGTCGAAGGGGAAGCGCACATTCAGATACGACGACATGACGAACCTGATCACATTGGGCATCAGATACTCAGGGCGAATCAAAGCTGTTTTATTCCACAAGAACACATCCACCGTCTCAGCAATACTAGTTCCGCACCACTTGTGCTCATTGAGGTGCAGACGGGGAGCTATACTGGAGAAGATGATATTGTGCGCTACCACGATGATTTTGCTCGTGAGGTAGTTTCGGATGTGGCAGTACCAGAAAAGATTGAGGAGTAGGTTTTGGAGTGTATCCGGCGATTCACATTTTGTATGCATTTATTTTTTGACCTCGATAATACCGTGACACGCAGTCGTTCTGAAATAGCGCCTGAGCTTAAAGCAATTCTGAGTCGAGGGGTGCATGATATCTGCATTGTTTCGGGCGCGCTTTGTAGTCAGATTGCGTGGCAAATGTCTGGCGTGCCCTGCTACAAACTTGGTCAAAATGGAAACCATGCGCTCACGCCAAGCGACGCTCTGTTATGGGAGGAACGTCTTTCACATGCTGATGAAGCAATCATACACGCGCACATCCACAGCATTCCACGTACTTGGAGCGTTACCGATGCCAATGATTTGGTGCAGGATCGTGGTTGCCAAATTAGCTATAGCTTACTCGGACACAGCGAAGATCTTGTAAAAAAAGAGGCTTTTGATCCACATGGTGAAGTACGAAAACAATTATTGCAGACATACCCATTCGTCTCTGATACGCTCGACGTTAAAATCGGTGGCACTACCTGTCTCGACTACACCGTAAAGGGGAAGCATAAAGGGTTCTACGTGAATCGGCTCGTTACCCAGTTACAGTGGAATCGTGATGAGTGTGTGTATTTTGGCGACATGCTTTTTCCGGGAGGGAATGACGAATCAGTCATTGGCGTCATACGGACACACGCAGTCCTACATCCACAGGACACCATTAAACAGTTGGCGTCGATTGGTGTGGTGTAGCGTACATGGGCTCTTAGGGGCGATGTTGTCGGGTGTGGAGTGAAGGGATTTCTCACCGCGAGCAATTACCGATTTGTATACAGGCCGATGGCGTACTCCGGCCAGAACATACCTGCGCGAGGACCACCGTTACACTCACCATCAGACTCTCCTGGAAACTTAATCCAGAGGAGTGCGTCGAGCGCATCGCCTGAGTTACGAATGGTCGTGGGTGTGGCACCAAGTGAGCGCCCCTGTGGATTGCACCACTCACGGCTCGGTGCAGGACCTTTCCCATTTCGACTCGTATCGACGACATACTTTTTGCCACCAAGGAGTGAGCTCACGTAATTACCATAGGTGATGTTGTCATTTGTCGCGATGTAGTTTGAGACATTGAGTGCAAATCCACGTGCCTTCGCAATGCCCGCTGATTTCAAGCGTTTTGCCATCTCATCACCATTTACCCAAAACGGGTGGCCTGCGTCAATGTACACCATGGTGGCGTTTGATGTCGCAACGATTTTTTCAACGGCATACTGAATCATGGTGAGGCGACCAGGACGGTCAGCTTCGGGGATACAGTTGAGCTGAGCGAGTGCGTCTGGTTCAACAATGATGATTGCTTTCTCATTCGCTAGATCCTTCGCGATTCGGTCTATCCAGCGGGTATAGTTTTCGATGGTGTCTGTACCACCAGATGAGTACGAACCACAGTCACGATTTGGAATGTTATAGAGCACAAAGGTTGGAATCTGGTTTTTGTCTCGGGCTGATTTGAGTATGCCTGCGACGTATGCGCTGTTTTCGTAGCTATCGCCATTCAGCCATACCGCATTTGGTTGACTGAGGATAAATGCGAGGGCTGTTTTGCCTTGTTGGTCGGTTTGCCTCGACAAGCTTTCTTGCACCGCAGGTTTCGACGATGCAAACAGGGATTGGGTGAGTGCGGTTCGCGTATCGAGGTTCTGTGGGGTGGTGACTGGCTTGGCTTGTGGCGCTTTGGTGACTGTGGATGTTGGGGTCGTCGATTGTGCGACTGGCGCTGTTGTTTGTATAACGGCTTTTGTCGTATCTGCACGTGCGATGGCTGCTCCCTTGCTTATGAGCTCAATATCACTCTTTCCGGGCTCTCCTTTCCAGTACATGTCAAATTGTTCACTCGCGAGGAGTGTTGAGGTCTTCTTGTCGGCAATTGCAAATGTGATGGTGTATGGGCCTTTGTTTTTCCAACGCCAACCAAATAGGTTTATTGATGTTGAAATCTGACTCTGTGCTCCGGTGGTGTAGATGAGGTTTTTATGACCCCCCTCGGCTTGCCAGTATGCTGAAATATCGTCGAGCTTGTAGCCCGCTATCGTATATACAAATTTTTGATTGTCCTTGCTTGCACCCTTGTGCCACTCCACTTTAAATTGTGTACTTTGTTGCGCTGGTGTGGTGACCGGTGGAGGGGTCGACTTTTTCTTGAGGCGTGCATATGCAGCTGCGGCATTTTGTGCGAATGTCGCTTCGGTATCGGTTGCGAGCTCGGCTGTCTCCCGTACCTCTCCCACATACACTGTGACACTCGTCGTGGAGAGGAGTACATCACGGGTATCGGTGAGAGAGAAGAGTACCTCGTACGTGTTGTCTTTTTTCCAGTCCCAAGAAGTGGTGTCTACTTCGCTCTTGAAGGAGCCGTCTTCTGAGTACGCCATCTCTCCGCCGTGAATACCTCCCTCGACTTCCCAGAATACTCGCACATCACTCGGTGACCGAAATGGGACGTCCGCTGAGAAGACTTGCGTTTGAGAAAGTTGTACATTCTCAAGTGGCCAACCCACAACAATACCTTCACTGAATGCTGTGAATATCGTCTCCTTTTGTGTGTAGAGCATTGAGAGGATACTGAATACGATCATCAGCGCGAAGACACCAACGACGAGCCAGTGATAGATAGTGGGTGCTTTTTTCTTGAGATTCTTTTTTGGCATGCAATCGGTGTGTATATGAGATTATACACGAAAATGTGAAGAGTGCCCTCGTACGATTATTATCGTTCTCTCCAGATATTAGGGAAATTGTCGTTGAAGAGGGCGAGCCCAAACCATGTCCAGTTTGCGTCGTAGTAGTTGGTGGCACCTTTCCAGTATGCATATTCTTCTTCTTCACTCAGTACAATGGTGTCTGCAAAGAGTGTCGTGTACACATCAGAAGACGTCTGTGAATCTGCTGAAATACTGACTGCAGAGAGAATACCAGCAGAAACAGATGCGCTTGGATTTGTACGTACTCTTGATCCATTGAGATAGTACGCATCGGTGAAAGAACGATACTTTTTCCACTCGCGTTCAAAAAATGTCCCTACCGTACGCAGATATTCGGTACCCGCTTCAGCATCGTACCACGCAACATCAAGTGCAACGCGCCAGAGGGTCCTAAATGCGTCGTAGCTGAATTGATCTGCTCCTCCTTGCGTAATGTACGGGGAAGCGCTTTCAAGCGCACCCGTCTTCGCATGGACGATGGCCCAGTTCGGTGGTAGTCCCACTGAGTCAGGCGTAAATGTACGTAGGCGAGCAAGAGTCTTGTACGTATCGTCTGCGAGCTTTTGCCACTCATCTTTTCTCTCGGTGTCGACTTCAGCAAATATGCGGTAGTGGGCTGGTGAAAAATAGGAAGGGTTCAAAAGGTAGCCACTTCCTCTCGCGGAGACTGTCTTTTCAGCGGGAAGGAGGTAGTAGGTACCATTAATTGAGACGACAGATTGTCTCCATATATCCTTAATTATTTTTTGCGCATCCGCATAGTATTCTTCGTTTTCAAACATCTTTGATGCAAAAAGGAGTGCGAGTGCTATGTCGAGATCAGCGTCAGATGCGTTTGCACTGTCTAACTGCACACCATCCTTCCACTGCCATGAGAGTAGATTGTCATCGAGTCGGTGCTGGAGCTGGTGCTGTGTCCAGAGCCATATACCCTTGAATGCATCTTCGTCATTCATGAGTGCAGCTCTGAGCATGCCATATGCCTGACCTTCTGACGTGGTGATACCCGTCGCTGGGTCGATGATTTGTCCGTACGACTGGACAAAGGTGTCGCGATAGTGATTCCATGCGTAGAGTAATTGCGTCTTTGTGTTGTTGTTGACACGATAGAGTGCAACCCAGTCTCCGTTGGTACTCTTGAAGTCTTGCACATCAATGAATGAGGTGGTGTTTTTGTCCCATTTCATGACCGGTTGTGAATTTCGGATGATGTTCACGACCATGGGGAGATTGTTGATTGATGACTGGTAGAGCATCTCGTGTGAGATGAGTACGTAGTCAAAGTTGCGCCAGTCGTCGCGATACTTCGTGAATCGAATCGCCGGGTCTTTTGCAACCTTGAAGTACCAATCGGCGTTGACGAAATTTTTCTCGTTCACGTACGTTGGGTCACGAAGTTCCGTCATGGCATTGATATCCACAAGAATCGTTGCATCCTCAGGAATGTTTTCTTTTATCCAGCGGATCCCCTCCATTTGGTTATTGGTCTCCTCTACGACAAGGTACTTTTTGACCTTTGGAGCGTAGTGAGTATACCCAATGAGAAGGAGTACGATGAAGAGTACGGGTGCGATGTATGCAGTCACACGAAATCGCTTTTTGAAGAAATCGTGGACGAGTGCCAATCCGCAAACGAGCGACATCGCGATGAAGGGAAGGAGGGGAAGTACGTAGAACCCAATGACGACTCCGCCACGGATGAGGAAGAAGAAGTAACATATGGTAGCAATGCCGAAGAAGCGATACCGTGCACTGAAGATGGTAAGTAGGAGTGCGACGATGAGGCCAACACCAATGAGGTACACGAGTGTCGCGTCGAGTGCGAGCCAGCTCGTGAGGTTGTCGAGGAATGAGCTCCCGTGCTCCCAAAAGTGATGTTCTGTTCCGCGTGATGCCTGGTACTGTATTGAACCAATGAGGCTCACTCGGTCTCCTGTTGGTGAGGGAAAGAGCTCTGTCTTTATCGCTGCATAGAGTATCCAGGTGCTCACGATTGCGCCTGCGGAGAGTAGCCAACCCACGGTCCGGAATCCTTTATGTATATTCCACTGTGCGGTGAGGAGAAGGTAGAGAATTGCTGGCCCAAACATGACGGTGGTGATTTTGGTCACGACACCCAGACCAAACAATATCGCACTCATGAGCACGTGCCGGAGCTTCACTTCCTTAAGATGGAGGAGTGCAACAGAAAGCAAGACCCAGGTGGTGAGGAGGTTGTCGAGGAGTACGCGACGCTGAAAGTATGTTGCGAGTGGTGACACTGAAAAAATGAGTGTCGCAAGGAATGCAAGCCACGGCATGCTCGTCACTCGGTACGTAATGAAGAAGACAAGACTTACCTGCGTAAGGTGAAGAATCAACATGAGCACCCTTCCTGTATTGAGTGAGCTCCCAAAGAAGTTCCAGTCATCATTGAGAATGTCTACCCATGTCGCGATGGTAATCCAGCCAAAAGGAGGATGGTCATACCAGTAGACGTACAGTGAGAGTTCATTATTTTCCTTGACTGAGTACGCTTGCGAAAGGTATGTACCCTCGTCACTCTCGAAGTAGGGGTAATGGAACATGTTGTATGCGTGAAGTGCAAACGCAATTGAAAGCGAGGCAACAAAAAGCAATATGACTCGTTTTGCTTGCAGATCTCTAAGTACTTCTTTCATGATTTCAAAAATGTGTTTCATACGCTTATTTATGTGTCGCGAGGGTTACCGGTGTCGGTTCTTGAAGGGGGAGGTTGTCTTGCTTTCGGTGCACATTGATGTGTTCAGTTTTTTCCCACACGGAAATGTGCCTGAGGTTTCTATACACTGCACGCACGCTCGCGATGGTGAGGAGGAGCGTGTACGGGTAGAACAGGAAGATGAGTATGAGGATGTGAGAGAAACGATACCGTAGTCGATACTCGCGGGTGAACTCGTGAAATCCAATGGCGAGTGTGAGTGTGAACGCGATAAAGAGAACAAGTGACATGTTTGAAAGTACGGCTAGCGCAGGAGGAAGAGACACACTTACCATGAGAATGATACCGAGTGGAAAAAGAAGGAATACGGCTGGAATAATAATTGGCCACGCGAGAATGTATGTCGCGAGGAGCTTCTGCCGTAGGGTGGGGAAGTAGGTGAATGTACCTCGGGTGAGGATTTGTAGAAAGCCTTGTGCCCACCGTGTACGTTGCTTGATGAAGCCAATGAGAGTTGGTGGTGTTTCTTCACGAGTCGCATACTCAGCATTGTAGATTACCGACATGCGGGCACCTGCTTGTGAGAGTCGAATGCCAATCTCGGCATCTTCGGTGAGGCAGGTTACATCCCAGCCACCGATTTCCTCAAGGAGGGTTCGACGAAAGAATACACTCACCCCACCGAGGGGCATCACCGTATGTTTTGCATAAAAGTGCAAGCTCGATTTAAACCAAAAATAGTATTCCAACACATTGAATATGGAGTACCAGTTGCTATCAAAATTCATTAACTGCACACCACTCTGTAACACGTCTGCAGGATTCCTGAGGAGTGAGGTATTGATGACATTGCATAAACTCGTATGGATTTCATCCTCCGCGTCAAAGATGGCAACATAGTCTCCTGTTGCTTTTTGGAGTGCGACATTGAGACCGTGCGGTTTATTGACCGGATTTTCGTTGTAGGTGACAAGCTCAATGTTTGTCGCGCCAAGGGTTTCTATCGATTGCGATACCGTACCTATTGTCCCGTCATCGGTACCTTCGTGGATGACGACGAGTACCTGAAGCATGTCTTGTGGGTAGTGCATGGCGTGGAGTGTTTTCAGCGTGTCAGCAATGGTATTTTTTTCATGTTTGCACGGTAAAATTGCGGTGAAGGTGAAGTGTGGTGGAAGAAACGATCGTTCTGTCGCTTCGGACTCCTCGTGTGTATTGTGCTCCCAGGTGTATACCATGAGGTAGAGCGCAAATAGTCCCTGGAGAATGACCACGACATACATTGCAAGAATGAGCCCGTACCACCAGACGGAGAAATCGATGAAGTAGTTCGATATCGTAATGGAGAAGAGTACAAACACGATGAGAAACCATCGCTCAGGGCTCCACATTTTTTGATACGCTTTTTTCCAGAGTGGTTTTGCGAGAAGGTATAGGGCAAGGTAGGAGACGAAGAGTGTTGCGGGTACCGCAAGGAGATACTGGGTCGGAAATAATGCTCTGTCGATAAGGTAGAGATGTACGCCACAGGTGAAGAGTATGAAGCTTCCATAGAGGAAGATATTCTCAAACGTCCTCTTCGTGTATGCGACATCACGGAACGCCCACCCAAAGACGAAGACTGAGGAGAACGCGACAGCGATAACAAGAAGTACTTCTTTGTACCACAATAATTGATGTGCACGGATGTACGATATGACAAATGGATAGCAGGTGAGGAGTATAAGGTACGAGAAGGAGCTCACGAGTGCGACGAATGTATACTTGAGTGCCTCATTTCCACCTTGACTCGTAAAAAACAACTTGAGCACATCACGGTAGAAAATGAATCCCTGTATGAGCTTTGCCTTACTCTTTTCCTCCTTTCTTTTGAGAAAGGTGAATGGGGTATCAATGACCTTTGGAGTATCGAGACCGGTTAACAGCTCTACGAGTATTTTGAATCCCTGAGAAGAAAAATGTACTCGACTGAGAACCTCTCTCTTGAATGCAAAAAAACCAGTCATTGGATCAGTGGTCTTTCGAGTTGGTGGCAAGAGAAACCACACGAAGTAGTTACTCGAACGCGAGACAATTTTTCGAAATACTCCATCAAGCCCTTCGGCACTTCCGCCAAGTGCGTAACGACTCGCAACGGTAACATCAACATCTCGATTCTTGAGAGTATGCACGAGGGTGACGATGTGTGCCGGAGGGTGTTGGAGATCGGTATCCATGCAGACAATTACTTCGCCACGCGCTTCAGCAAAACCACGACGAAACGCCATGGTGAGGCCTGTCCTCGCGGTCGCACCACTTCTTTTGATGAACGTCACACATCCGTTGTATTGCTTCGCTTCATTGGTGATTATAGAAGGAGTACTATCGGTGCTGTCATCGACAAAGATACACTCATACGCAATATTCGCATGTGTCATTGATTCGTGAATGAGTCTGAGTAACTCAGAAATATTCCTTGATTCATTGAAGGTGGGGAGCACAATCGAAACTTGCGGAGCGTGGCTCGTGGCGATGAGTACTCTTTCTTCTTCTGGTACCAGATGGGTCGGCTCAGAAGTAGTGTTGTTGTGTTGGCGACAGAAGAGCATGATGGTTATGCGTGAAGATTGGTATCGATGAGGTTGGCAACTTTTATACCTTCAGCAACTGCATAGTTGGTACCTCGGTCATCAGGAAAGATTTGTGTGAAGTTAGAAAGGTAGATATTTGGCAGTTCACTCTGGTAGGGAACTATCTTTTCTTGATAGCCTGGCTCGACAATGTGTTGCGCGTTTTTGAACTTGAATATCTGGCTATTCGTGATGGTATGTGGATCAAAGTGTGGGAAGATGTTTTTAATACCCTGTACCCACAATGTTTTGATTTCATCATCGCTCATGCGGTAGTAGGCGTGATCGTGAGGAACATATGCACCCACGTAGTACACATGCTTTCCATTCAGCTTTTCTGGACCGATGAGCGCTGAGAGGCTTAAGAGCACCAAGAAGGGCTGTTCGAGATCGTTGACATTATGCCAATAGAAATCAGTAAACTTGGTATCGGTTGAAAATACCATGAGTACCGCTCCAAGGTAGTCCACGGACATCAATTTCTCAATATATTCTCTCGAGACCATATTCTGAGGAGTATCAATCAAATGTTTGAAGACATGCGAAGGGGTGGTAACGAGGCATGCATCAAAGACCTCGGCCTTGCCGTCTACTACCACCTTTGCGGAGTTGGCACCCTGGAGGATTGACTCTGGTTTGGTACTACAGCGAAATACTACACCCATTTCTTCACATCGCTCGGTGAGTCTTTTGGTGAACGTTCTGAATCCACCAGCGAAGTAACCAAGTTTCTCTGTGACCTCACCCTTGTCCTTAGAATTCATTCGCACGTATATACGAGACCACACATAGGACATTGAGATGGTGTTGTAGTAGTTGAAAAACTTACCACGGAGCACTGGCTCCCAAATGATTTTGGTTACTTGTGTACCTGCGTAGCGCAACATCCAGTCGAGAGCCGAGACGGATGCAAACTTCTTCCAGTGCGTCTGCTTCGAAAGGTAGATGGTTACGAGCCCGGCACGAATTCGATTGAAGAAACTGAGTGGAGTGAACTTGAGGAGATCAAGCGGGGTCATGAAAGGGTAGATTTTACCACCGTAGGCAATGGCGACGGAGCTTGAGTGGAAGGTGAGGGTGTCTCCGATACCAATTTCGTTTGCAAGATTGATGATGTGTGAGTCGGTTTTGTAGAGGAAGTGGTATGCCTTTTCGAGCGGTACACCATCGAGGTCAAATCCAGCGACGAGTCCGCCGAGTTCTTTTTCTGCCTCAAAGACAGTCACCTGGTGGCCCATTTTTGCGAGGGTGTACGCTGCGGTAAGTCCGGTGAATCCTCCTCCGATGATACTGATGTGTTTCTTTACTCTCTGTGTATCAGACGCAGTAACGTTTTGAACGTCTTCAGTGGTATGTTTCATGGTGTGTGGTGTATCGAATGTGAAGTGCTTATTAAAAAGGTACTGTAAAATAACAATTGGCGGAAGCGATGTTGCTTTCGCGATATTTGGCTCAATGTTGAGGTAACTAAAGTACTCAATCGCGAGTGCGCTCAGAACCATACCCCCAAGGCTCACAAGTACGAATGAAAAGAGTCTCTTCCGTATGAGATCCTTCGTCTTAAAATTGTATACTGCATTGAGTATGAATGAGTACACAGTCGCGATTGAGACAGAAAGAATGGTGGATACGACTGGAGAAACATGGAGAAGGTTGTAGAAGATAGCAAAAAAAAGCATGTCGACCATGACCGCTGAGACACCAATGATACCGTACAGTAACATGTTGCGCTTTTTTTCAATAAATGATGAAACTATTCCCATACCAAAAACTACCAATTAATTACTACTCGGTATTCACTTCAACAAAAAACAGTGGAGAAAAATCAGTCAGCGAAAAGTAATCACAGCATTCAATCACAATATGGGTGTATTAGCAACAGAATCCGGTAATGCTGGAGAGTTGCCGTCGTGATGTAGGGCATACATACATCTTCTATGGTTATTTGTGGCTTAGGAGGAAATGAGGATAAAAAAGCAGGGAAAAGAAGTGAAAATGCGACTCATATGTCGCGGTGTAAGATTATACAGCCTAAAATATAGGTGATTTGTCTTTACACCTCGAATTCTTAAACTCGATATCTTGAAAACATAGGAGTGCGACGTCTAGATATGTTTTGAAATTCTAAGGAAAGTGCTCTACAATAGAAGACTCTGTGAGAGGTATTGTGTAATTTTGTATTTGTGGTATAATATTAACATTATAGTTCCTATAGGGTATAGGGAGAAATCATGGAAACACGGGTAGCATGGAACACGCTTCAAAAAGAAGAAACAAGACGAACTTGGATGCATCCAAAAACTCGTGCAAAGCTGGAAGCAAAAAGCAAGAAAGGCAACAAAAATAAGAAGAAATCTGTCGAAGGAATGACAGGTGCTCAGGGCGAGTACTCTCTCGACGTATTGAGGGGTATCTTTGGGTAATTCTTTTTTTTTGCGCCATGCGCACATACTGACCGCGAAGCACTGCCTTTGCGGTCATTTTAGTTATATAGGTAGAAAAATTTTAGAGATGTTACTAACCATGTATGCGAGTATCCGCAACAATTACAGCCACTGAGGTTGTATACTATTGGAGTGAAAATACAGAAACTGTTACGCATGTCTTTAATCCCGTTAGTATGTTTCGGGTTTCTATTTGCTTCACTACATTACGTTGTGACGACTGATACATTCGACTCGAAGCCAAAAAGCATGGATCT
>CAZDUC010000017.1:0-2145 GCA_964508585.1 uncultured Candidatus Saccharibacteria bacterium | reverse complement strand
TACATTACGTTGTGACGACTGATACATTCGACTCGAAGCCAAAAAGCATGGATCTTTCACACACACCCCTGTATACCGACGCTACACAGCCGATTGATGCACGCGTTGCGGATTTGCTGTCATACATGACGCTCGATGAAAAAATTGGGCAAATGACGCTCATTGAGAAAAATAGTCTGGAAGAACAGGGTGATATCTCAAAATATTATCTTGGTGCAATGCTGAGTGGTGCAGGGAGCAAGCCGGAACAAAACACTACTGCAGGTTGGTCACGCATGATTAGCTCTTTTCAAGTGGAAGCGAAGAATACCCGCCTTGGGATTCCACTTCTATACGGAGTTGACGCAATCCATGGACACGCACATGTCTCTGGCGCAACAGTGTTTCCACACGCTATTGGTCTTGGGGCTACCCGCAATGAAGCGTTGGTTGAAAGTATTGCACGAGCAACCGCTGTCGAAATCTCTGCTACAGGAGCAAATTGGAGCTTTTCACCCAATCTCGATCAGCCTAAAGATATCCGTTGGGGACGTGTGTATGAAGCGTTTTCAGATGAGACTGCACTTGTTTCAGAGCTTGGTGTGGCATACGTGCGTGGATTACAATCGACGTCGAGTGACGGTAGTGCAGGGCCACATCAGCCAATACTCGCAACACCAAAACACTTCCTTGGCCTCGGTGGTATGGTATGGAATACGTCACTGAATACAAATTTCAACATTGACCAGGGGGTCACTCCAGCAAGTGAGGAGATGCTCAGAAAACACTACCTGCCACCATTTGCGGAAGCCATTGATGCCGGTGCACTGAGTGTGATGGTCGGCCTCAACACCTGGGGTGATGCGCGCATGGTACTTCAGAAACGTCTCTTGACCGACGTGCTCAAGGGCGAGCTTGGATTTAAAGGATTCACCGTCTCTGACTGGTATGGTGTGCATGAGGGAAGAAAAAATATTTTCTGGGCTACTGTATCGGCGGTGAATGCGGGGATTGATATGGTGATGTTACCGTTTGACTACAAAACATTTGCTCGACACATGAAGTGGGCAAACAGACTCGGTCTCATTTCAGATGCACGAATTGATGATGCAGTGGCGAGAATTTTATATGCAAAATTTAGTCTTGGATTGTTTGACAAAGAAGCGACGCTCACTTCAACACCGGTGATTCCATATGAAAGTCATCGCGTGCTCGCGCGTGAAGCAGTGGCGCAGTCGATGGTGCTCTTAAAGAACGATGAGGGTGTATTGCCCATACAGCCAAACGTCTCACATATCCGTGTTGCGGGGAGTGCTGCACATAACATTGGAAAGCAAATGGGAGCGTGGAGCATAGAATGGCAAGGTATTGAAGGTAATGAGGTGCTTGGCGCAACCTCAATACTCGATGGCATTCGAAACGCAGTGAGTGCGGATACAAAAGTCGAGTTTGATCGTTTGGGCAGTTTTCCACTTGATGGAACCAAGGCAGATATTGGTATCGCCGTTGTGGGCGAAAAACCGTACGCGGAAGGATGGGGAGATACAGCGTACCCAATTCTAGATACAAATGATTTGATCGCCATTACACATTTGCAAGCGACCTGCAAAAAGGTTGTTGTCGTTATTGTTTCTGGCCGACCACTGTTTATTGAAAAAGAAATAGACTCCTTTGATGCCCTCGTAGAAGCGTGGCTCCCGGGAAGTGAAGGGGAAGGGGTGGCAGAGGTGCTCTTTGGACGCACTCCGTTTTCTGGAAGATTACCACTCCCTTGGCCGGCTCGATCTGAACAGCTTCCAATTGGTGACGAGGATACTACTGCAGACAACACACCACTGCTTTTTGAGCGTGGATATGGATTGTAGGAGGAGAGATGTAGGTATTGCCAAGTAGAATAAAAACAGCTCCGGTGGAGAAAGCAACCGAGGTTGTTTTCTCCACACTGGAGCTTGTATGACGTTCACTTGCACGCCTGTACGTTTGCAGAGCCAAAGATGTTTGCGTCGATGCAGAAGTGCACAGTCTCGCCATTGATCGAAAGCGACACGACAGAGTTATCAATAAACCTTCGTGAGGTAAAACTGTGAACGATACTTGCACCTCCCCAGGTATGTTGAATGTGTTCCTTAACATCATCCTCAAAGAACCAGATGTTTGCTCTGGCCA
>CAZDUC010000016.1:0-14248 GCA_964508585.1 uncultured Candidatus Saccharibacteria bacterium | reverse complement strand
AAAAACACGATACGTGAGAGTGGTGATGCTATACTACTCATGTAACTGCTCTTTGCGAGCATTGGAGGTAATGCGTATTCAAGATACACAACTCAAGCGTTTCGTCATGGATTCGGGATTAGCTTCTCGAAAGGATATTGATGCTGCTGAGAAAGTGGCGAAGGAGGAGAAGCGTACGCTTGCGGAGGCACTCGTCTCAAGTGGGGTGATGTCTGAGGACGATCTTCGGCGAGTGGAATCGTACGTGCTTGGTGTGCCATTTCTGTCACTCAGTGGGATAAAAATTCCATTTGAGGTGCTCTCACTCATTCCTGAACCGGTTGCACGAAATCATAATATTATTGCGTATCGTAAAGCGAATGATGTTCTTGAGGTGGCGATGCTCGATACCGCGGATCTTCCTGCAATTGATTTTGTAAAAAAGAAAGTCGGACTCAAAATTCTCCCACGACTTACCGACATGGAGTCTATGAAGTATGCTCTGCAGCAGTATCAAAAGACCCTCAAAGATGAGTTTGGTGATCTCATTGCAAAGGAATCATCTTCGCTCAGTGTCATTTCGGACAAGAACGGTGAGGAGGTGTCTGAAGAAGACCTTAAAAAAATGGCTGAGGATTTACCTGTGGTACGTATTGTTGACACACTACTCCACCACGCCATCATTCAATCAGCATCAGATATTCATATCGAACCAATGGAAAATGAGCTTCTCGTTCGATACCGTATTGATGGTATTCTCCACGACGCAATGTCACTCCCAAAACACGCTGCGCCAACCATCACTGCGCGTATTAAAGTGCTCTCAAATTTGAAACTGGACGAGAAACGACTCCCACAGGACGGACGCTTTAAAATGGACATGGATGGACAAAAGGTATCATTCCGTGTTTCAACCCTCCCGGTGTTCTTTGGAGAAAAGATTGTGATGCGTTTGCTTCGAGAGGGAAGATCGGGGTATACCCTTGAGGGGCTTGGTTTTCATGGTGGCGGATTGGAGCGCATGCATTCTGCAATGAAGCAGACGACGGGTATTATTTTGGTCACCGGGCCTACTGGTTCTGGAAAGACGACTACACTCTACACCGTGCTTGATTTGCTCAATACCCCTGAGGTGAATATTTCCACTATCGAAGACCCTGTCGAGTATCAGATGGTGCGGGTGAATCAGACTCAGGTAAAACCAGAGATCGGCTTTACCTTTGCAAATGGGCTTCGTACCCTCATGCGTCAGGATCCAGATGTTATCATGGTTGGAGAGATTCGTGACCAAGAAACAGCAAGTCTAGCGATTAATGCAGCACTCACGGGGCATCTTGTGCTCGCAACGGTCCACACGAACTCATCTTCTGCAACAGTCGCCAGACTTGTCGACATGGGTGTGGAAACTTTTCTTCTCGTATCGACGCTCCGTGTCGCTGTTGGACAACGACTTGTTCGAAAAGTAACTGAAACAAAAGAAGCGTACACACTGAATTCGAATGAGCGTACTGAGCTCTCAAAGTATGTTGATCTCGACCGTGTGCTCGGCATCTTGAAAAGCGAAAATATTGTGAAAGAGAGCGCTACGTGGAATACAATTCCACTCTATAGACCAAAAGCAAGCGGTGATGAGAGTGGCTACAAAGGGCGACTTGGTATTCATGAGGTGCTCCACATTTCACCCGCCATCAAAGAAATCGTACTTGCGTCAGGGACAGCAGATGCAATAGAAGCACAGGCTCGTAAGGAGGGCATGCTCACCATGATTGAAGATGGTATTTTCAAAGCAGTACTTGGTCAGACGAGTATCGAGGAAGTGCTTCGTGTTATTTCAGAATAGCGCATTTACGTATGCCGAAATTCACTTACCGGGGGACCACAAAAGAAGGAGCGAAGGTCACAGAAACTGTTGAAGCAGTAGATAAATTTGCTGTGTACGATATTGCGCGGTCAAATGGTCACATTGTATCGAATGTTTCGGAATTCAAACGTTTTTCTATTGGCGGGTTGCTGAACATTGAAAAAATTAATTACGCCTTAAGTAAGGTCAAGTCAGATGAGCTTGTCATGATGACCCGTAACCTCTCATCAATGCTCAAGGCGGGTCTTCCACTCTCTCGTGCGCTTTCGGTTATTGAACGACAGAGTAAGAATCCTCGGGTGAAAGGAGAAATGCAAAAAATCCGAGAGAGTATCAATAAAGGAGATCCGTTTCATACGGCGCTGAAGGCATTTCCAAAGACGTTCCCCCCTCTCTACGTTGCAATGGTGCGTGCTGGTGAAGAGAGTGGGGGGCTCGTATCTGCGCTTCAAACCATCTCGCTCCAGCTTGAACGTTCATCGAGTCTTCGCAAGAAGATAAAAGGCGCAATGATCTATCCCGCGATTGTCATTTCGGTCATGTGTATCATTGGTATCCTCATGATGATCTATGTTGTGCCAACGCTCACCTCGACATTCACAAAACTCAAGATTACACTTCCGCTCTCAACACGCATGATTATCGGCTTTAGTGACCTCGTCTCTAATCACGGTATGCTCATGCTCCTTGGGTTTGTTGTGTGTGTGGGGGTAATTATTGGTATTGCGAGGACGAGGTATGGGAGACAAGCTATTCATTTCACCATTATCCACCTTCCCGTTATTGGAACCCTCGTGAAGCAAACAAATTCCGCATACACTGCCCGCACCCTCTCTTCACTCCTTTCCTCCGGAGTCGATGTCATTGGTGCGCTCAATATTACTGAAGACGTACTCCAGAATACGTACTATAAACGGGTATTGCGCGACGCTGCAGTGCAAATTGAAAAGGGGAGCCCGCTCTCAGGTGTTTTCATTGCAAATGAGCACCTCTATCCAATACTTGTGGGTGAGATGATTCTAGTGGGCGAAGAAACTGGCCAAATTTCTGGCATGCTTACCGAGATTGCAGGATTCTATGAGACTGAGGTAGAGCAGAAGACAAAAGATCTTTCAACGATTATCGAGCCAATTTTGATGGTGGTCATTGGAGCAGGAGTTGGATTTTTTGCGCTCGCCATGATTACACCAATCTACTCAATCTCAGAGAGTATTGATTAGAGCATGTTCAAAAACCTCTCATACGGCGTTGCGCTACGTTTAGAAACACTCATCGTATATTGACCTCGTATCTGGGGGTTATTGGATGGGCTCTGAGCCTTTTGAGCATGCTCATGAATGGTTTTACACGTGTTCTCGTGGTGAGTGAGATTATGCTCGTACACAAAAAGAGACATAGACGGCTATTCCCACGGTAAGTAGGCATGATAGAATAGAGGGAATATGAAAAAAGGCATTTTCCCGCTTATTGTCGGGAATTGGAAGATGAACCCACAGACGATTACTCTTGGTGTAACACTTGCCCTTGAACTAAAAAAGAAATTACAACACAGCACGGGTGTCGAGGTGGTCATTGCACCACCCTTTACTCACATTGAAAGTGTCCGAAAGGCGCGAAGCGGATGTGACGTGTATGCGCTTGGTGCACAGAATGCGCATCCAGCGAAGCTCGGCCCACATACCGGAGAAATTTCTATTCCGATGCTTCAAGAATTTGGGGTGTCGTACATCATCCTCGGACACTCAGAGCGACGTGCGCTTGGTGAGAAAGATGTTTTCATAAACGAAAAATTACTCGCCACGATTAAGTCAGGTTTGACTGGCATTGTGTGTGTTGGTGAGACGAAACGAGACCATAACGGACACTATCTTAATCAGGTAGAAGGGCAGGTACGAGGTGCGCTCGCGAATGTTTCAAAAGCAAAACTAGGGCAGGTGGTTGTTTCGTATGAACCGGTCTGGGCTATTGGAACAGGGAAGAACGCGACCGCTGATGATATCCACGAGATGAAGCTCTTTATTGAAAAGATTCTTTCTGACATCTATGGTAGAAATCTTGCTCAGAAAGTGCGAATCATTTATGGTGGTTCGGTGACGAGTAAGAATGCTCGCGAGCTCCATGATTTTGGCATGATGGACGGATTTTTGGTTGGAGGAGCAAGTCTTGTCACTGAGGAATTTGTAGAGATTATCAAATCAGTACGTACGTCGTGAGTATTGAGCACATACCATCAGTATTGAATATGCCCGAGGTGCGGGGAAAGCGTGTGTTGGTGCGTGCATCACTCGATGTCCCAATGGTTGATGGTGTCGTACAGAGCCACTTTAGAATTGTTCGCTCAATGCCCACCATTACGCACCTCATGCTCCAAGGTGCAAAAGTGGTACTCATCACTCATCTTGGGAGAAATCCAAAGATGACACTCGCACCCCTCGCTGAGGTACTCAAGGAGTACGTACCATGTACGTATGTACCCGCACTTTCGGGAGAGGAGGTGGAACAGGCAATGCACGCAATGAAAGATGGTGAGGTAATTCTCCTTGAAAATCTCCGAATGCACCCAGGCGAATTAGAGAACGACGCTACTTTTGCCAAGACACTCGCTTCATACGGAGACTATTATGTAAACGACGCATTTGCGGTATCGCACAGAGCACACGCATCGATTGTAGGTATTCCCACGTTTCTCAAAGGTTTCGCAGGGGTATCGTTTTTGGAGGAATATACAGAACTTGCAAAAGCATTTTCACCTGAGCATCCATCACTATTCATCATCGGTGGTGCAAAATTTGAAACAAAAGAACCACTCATTGCTGAGTACACCCGCGATTACACACACGTCTTCGTCGGCGGAGCACTTGCAAATGATTTTTTAAAGGCAAAAGGATTCCCTGTCGGTGAATCGCTCCTCTCCGCAAAAACACTTGAGGGGAGTCCACTCTTAGAGCGAGAAAATATTATACTTCCAATTGATGTGGTGGTGCTTGGAGATGCCGGAAAACATGAGGTGCTCACTGGGCACGTAGAGCCAGATGAAAAAATCCTCGATGTTGGACCACGCACCATGGATGCGCTTGCGCCGTATATCAAAACTGCAAAAACCATACTCTGGAATGGGCCACTCGGAAACTATGAGGGTGGGTTTGATGACGCGACAAAACGCTGTGCTGAGATGATTGCAGAGAGTGATGCGTACGCGGTGGTGGGAGGGGGAGATACCGTAACTGCAATCGAAGAGCTCCATCTTGAAGATTCGTTTGGATTTGTTTCGACGGCGGGTGGCGCGATGCTCGATTTTCTCGAACATAGGACACTCCCCGGTATTGAAGCATTGACTAAGAAATAGAAGTATAAAAAACGTACACGCTCGCGCTTTTAAAAAAGAGGGGATGACGAGCCTTGCGACGAATACACAGGGATTTGGTGAAGGAAATTGGAATGTCTATGGAGTGAGACAGTCTGGGAGACTTGTCGCAAGAGGTTGTCGATAATGTGAATGTGTGAACATAATCACACAATTTGAACAGTTCCAGTAGAGAAAAAATTGAAGAGAGTCAAGCGATTAAAGAAGCAACGGTGCGTGAAATACAGGAAGAGTCAGGAGTAATGGTAAAGGAGAGTGACCTTGGAAAAGTCGAAATTTAATGGCCAGTATTGCAAGTTGGTTGTTATTTACTCCCACCCTATTCCCATTAATGGGAATAGGGTGGGAGTAAAGGAAAGTTCTCATAGTAACAAAATATGAAAGGAGGCAATAAATTTTAGGATAGGTTTGCTCGGATGTTTTCTGCTTCTTTCGCAAGTGTTGCATCATCGGCCTCTTTTCCACCATGCATATTGAAGCCATGTGTGGTGAGTGGGTAGAGCTTGATGTGTGCATGGGGCACCTCAAATCCCTCGATAACCACGCAGGTGCGCAGGGTGCGATAGGTGGTATCAAGTGCTTTTGTGATTTTTTTCATCATATCAAATAGGTGTTGTGAGGTTGTATCATCTAAATTGAAAAAGTAATCAACTTCAACTTTGGGAATGATGAGTACTTGACCAGTGACGACAGGAAACTTATCCATAATCACGACACACACATCATCCTCATACACAAACTGGGCCGGAATTTCTCGATTAATAATTTTGGTGAAAATGGTATTCATATGCCATATCGTACCAAACTCCATCTCCTCTGCAAAATACGTGCTTTAGGATACTCCTGCTTCACGTGATAAAATCATCCCACTATGGCGAATCCTCAAACACGGGCACCGCTCGTCATTCCTGACGCGGTCAGCGATGCGCTTTCTACATACGAACCACTCGTCCAGCAACTCCTTTTTCATCGAGGGATTACTGACCCGGTAGTGGCAGAAAAGTTTCTCAATCCAAGGTATGACGAACACCTCCACGATCCCTTTCTCCTCACCGATATGGAAAAAGCGGTAGAACGCATCCTTCGCGCAATGAAGGATGACGAACACATCGTTATCTATACTGACTACGACTGCGACGGTATCCCTGGAGGAGTACTTCTCCATGATTTTTTTACTGCACTTGGATACACCAATTTTGAAAACTACATCCCACACCGTCACGATGAGGGGTATGGGTTTAATGCTGAGTCGGTATCGAAGTTTGCCCTTCGGAATGCAAAGCTCATCATCACGGTCGACTGTGGGATTACCGACCACAGGGCAGTCGATACCGCGAACTCTGCAGGAATAGACGTCATTGTGACCGACCACCATGAGCCGAGTGGGACGCTCCCGAGTGCGTACGCAGTCATCAATCCGAAGCGAGATAGCGCATACCCCTTCCAAGGAATTTGTGGGACGACGGTCGCGTACAAGCTTGTGCAAGCAATTCTTATTCGTGGTAAGAAAGCAGGGACGATTACCCTCAAGGACGGCTGGGAAAAATGGTGGCTCGACCTTGTTGGGATTGCGACCATCGCTGATATGATGCCACTTGTCGATGAGAGTCGTGTCTTCGCACGGTATGGCCTCGGAGTATTGAGAAAATCAAAACGTCCCGGCATCCAACAGTTGCTTCATAAGGCGGGCGGAAGCCAACAGCACCTCACCGAAGATGATATCGGCTTCACAATTGGTCCCCGTATTAATGCTGCATCACGTATGGACGATCCTGAAGATGCATTCCATCTCCTGCGCACACAGGATGAGGGAGAGGCAGGAATGTACGTCGCTCATCTAGAAAAGCTCAATAATGAGCGGAAGGGCGTGGTCGCAAGTATGACCAAAGAAGCCAAGAAGCGATTGTCTCAACTGAATGAGATTCCAGCCGTTATTGTACTTGGGAATCCAGAATGGAGGCCATCTCTTGTGGGACTTGTCGCAACGGCACTCGTTGAAGAGTTTAATCGTCCCTCATTTCTTTGGGGACGCGATGGAAAAGGGATTATTAAAGGTTCTTGCCGAAGTGATGGAACGGTGAGTATTGTGCAGATTATGGAAGATACAGCGGATGCATTTCTGACCTTTGGTGGTCACCATGCGTCGGGCGGATTCTCGGTGAGCCACGAGGCGATCCATACACTTAGTGAATCTCTCATTACCGCACATGGAAAACTCATCGAGAGTACGGAATTAAATACGGAAATGCAAATTGATGCGCGCATCACGCTCCTCCACATCACCGATGCACTCATGAAGACTATCGATGCCTTTGCGCCGTTTGGCATTGCAAACCCGAAACCACTTTTTGAAATTATCGATGTGGTGCCGAGTGCCGTGGTGGTGTTTGGAAAAACACAAAACCATACGAAGCTCAAACTGCGCTCCGCACTTGGTTTCATTGATGCAATCTGTTTCTTCAGATTACCCGACACCTTTACCGTGCTCCCTGAAGTAGGGAAGCCTGTGACACTCCTTGGTTACATTGAGAAATCATACTTCATGGGGCGACACGAAACACGGATACGAATTGTGGATATTGTGTAGACGTCTCGTTTGGTGGTGAGAAATTCCACACACCTACACACACGCTCTCTCTCCGTGTATACTTTCGTCATGGAAACAATACTCGCATACACCGATGGTGGTTCACGTGGAAATCCGGGACCGTCAGGACTCGGAGTCTTTATCTGTGATACTGACGGAGTGATGCAAAAGGAAGTGCATGCATTTCTCGGCATTGGGACGAACAATGTCGCAGAGTACCAGGCAGTCGTTACGGCACTCACAACGCTCAAGAAAATGTACGGCAAAAAAACACACACCATGCAGTTTGAGATTCGTATGGATAGCCAGCTCGTCGAGCGACAACTTAATGGAAACTATCGAGTAAAGCACCCAGCGCTCATTCCACTTTTCATGCACATCAAGCACATAGAAGAGCATGATTTTCCAAACATTGAGTACGTTCATGTGAGGCGTGAGCAAAACAAAGACGCCGATAGACTCGCAAATGTTGCGATGGACGCTATGAAGTAGAACAAGAAAGAGTACTGCTATGCCAAGTATCTACCTCTATCTTACCGGCATCGCATGTGGAGGAGGGATTTTGTTTCGAACAATTTTTGATATTGGAGTGCATGGCATTGGGCTTTTTTTCCTCATAGGAGTAGCATGTCTCATTGCGGGGTTACTTCGAGGGAGTAACACATCATCGGTACTTTACATGGTTGCAATAATTGGCATGTTCAGCGCGCTCGGTATGGCGCGTCTTGAGTATGAAGAGAACCGCGTGTCGCCCTATACGGCGCTTGAGGGTGAAACGGTGGCGCTCGAGGTGCGCATCGTGCAAGAGCCAGAAGAGCGCGAGATGATGACACACCTTTATGTGAAGCCGGTTGATCAACGTATTGGTACGGAGCGACTCTTGATTACTGCAGATAGGTTTTCTATCGAAAATCAAGAGATTCAGTATGGCGACCATGTACAAATCGAAGGCACATTGAAAAGGCCTAAACCGTTTATGACTGATACGGGAAGGGAGTTTGACTACGTTGGCTTCCTACGGTCAAAAGGAGTTCAATACACCATGAGTTTCGCCAAGGTAACACTCGTGACACACGAAGAGACTGCAATCGGGAAACTATTTGTAGGAAAAGAGGCCTTTCTCTCGGAACTTGAAACAGCAATTCCTCCTCCTGCGTCTGGCCTTGGAGCGGGGCTACTCCTTGGGGTGAAACGCGCGCTTGGAGAACATCTCGACTCAGTATTTCGTGAGGTCGGCATCATCCATATTGTCGTTCTCTCTGGTTACAACATCATGATTGTTATCGAAATGTTTTCCTATCTCCTCGCGCTTGTGTTTTTCCCGAAGACGAGGATGCTCCTCGGCATACTCGGCATTGTCATTTTTGCGATACTCGTCGGGTTTTCTGCCACTGTCGTTCGTGCATCACTCATGGCGATACTGCTCCTTGTGGCCCGGGGGACAGGAAATACGTACGCAGTACTTCGCGCACTCACCTTTGCAGGGGTTATTATGCTCATGCACCAACCGTATCTCCTCGTACACGATCCCGGATTTCAACTTTCATTCCTTGCGACACTTGGGCTCATACTGTTTTCACCGCTCATTGCTGAGCGACTTCCGTTTGTCCCTGAAAAGTTTGGTGTGCGGGGACTTGTGACGGCAACACTCGGAACGCAAATTATCGTACTGCCACTCCTTCTCTACCACACCGGCATGGTGTCGCTCATCGGCGTCATTGCCAATATGCTCGTTCTCCCTATGGTGCCCTACGCGATGATACTTACGTTTGTGACAGGAGTCGCGGGTCTTCTCTCAGATACACTCGGTATTGTTGTGGGATACGGTACCTACCTCTCGCTCCAGTACATTATTATTGTCGCCGAAGTATGTGCACGCACGCCACTTGCCTCGGTGACGCTTGCACAATTTCCGCTATGGGGCATGGTGATGGCATACGTCTGTATGGTATGGGTGTATGTGCGACTCCTGAAAGGGACGAATATACAACGTATTCGAGACGAGCACACAAAGACCGTTAATGAGTACGAAGGGTGGGTGATTGAGGAGGAGGTAGAGACAAAAAAGAAGGAGCCCGGGGAAGCGTTTCACGCTTCCCCGGGCCCTGCATCTAAATTTCCGTTTCGGTGATTATGGTCGCATGAGTTACTGCACAAGCGTTGCAGTAAATCGTCGTTCAGGGAGTGCAAAGTGTACATTCTTGAGGAATGCTTCGATATACTTTTTCTTTTCTGCAGGGAGGTAGTCCACCATGAAGGCGTGTTCCCACATGTCCATGGCAAGGATGATTGGAAGTCCACTAAGTTGTCCGAGTTCGTGGTCAGCCACCCATGCAGTGTGGAGTGTGTTGTGGAGTGGGTCTGCGTAGAGTATCGCCCATCCAATGCCACGAGTCATACCGACTTGCGTGAAGTGTGCAATGAAGGCATCAAGGGAACCATATTTCAAGATAAGTGCCTGTCCGAGCGGTGAGGCGTCGTCGAGCGCTACCGCTCCCCCCTCAAACTGTGTGAAGAAGTACTCGTGCATACGCATGCCATTGAATTCGAAGCCAAGTCGTCTTCGTACTTCCATAATCGCGTACGCGTACTTTTCTGCGTCGAGTTCGGTGAGTGTACTAATTTGCTCGCGGAGCACATTGACGTGCTTCACGTAGCCCTCATACAGCCCTAGGTGTGCGGTTACTTGTTTCTCTGAAAGTCCCTCCAGTGCAGGGAGTGAAAATTGTTGTGGTGTATATGTGTGCATACGATAGATAATAAATAATAAATAGAAGATAGTAAAAAATGGATTGTCTTAAAACTCCATACAATTCACTCAGAGCGTGGTCAAAAACTTCATAGACAAGGCGCACAGTCGAGAAAATGCGAGGCGTATTCAATATACGATGAGCGTTTTCGAGTGCAGTGCAACACAGTATATGAGGTTTTTGGACATGCTCTAGGAGTATAACATTTATACCGTACAATAGGAGGTATGCGCGTACTTAAGTGGCCACTGATTACAGCGATATGTATGATTGGTATTTTGGCGTGTGTGAGCATTGTACTAAGTCGTAGCAATAATGACGGTTTTCTCCATGTCACATATCTCAATGTCGGGCAGGGAGACGCAACACTGATTGAGTCACCCACAGGGAGGCAGATACTCATTGATGGAGGGAGAGGAAACTTAGTGCTGGGGCCACTCAACCGAGCGATGGGTTTTTTCGATAGAGACATCGACATGATCATTGCTACGCATCCAGATGCTGATCATATTGGTGGCTTGGTGGCGGTACTCAAGCGGTACCGCGTCCACACCATCGTCATGACCGAAAACGAGAGTGATTCACCTGTGTTCAGTGTTTTTAAAAAAGCGGTACACGACGAGGGCGCGCGAATTATTTTTGCACGCACAGGGGAAGTGTTTGATTTGGGAAGTAGCGCTTCCGGGAGCACGACGCTCACCATCCTCTTTCCCGACCACGATCCGAGCGGACTCGAGAGTAACGTATCATCGATTGTGTCTCGACTTACCTACGGAACAAGCGAATATCTCTTTACCGGCGATTCACCACAAGCAATCGAAGAATATCTTGTTGGGGTTTTTGGGACACAGCTACAAAGCGATGTGCTTAAGGTGGGGCACCACGGATCCCGCACCTCAACAGCAGAGGCCTTTCTCAAAGCGGTGAAGCCGACGTATGGCATTATTTCTGCCGGAAAGGACAACACGTATGGCCACCCCCATACTGAGGTGACTGATCTTCTTACCGCAAAAGGGGTCATACAAAAAAATACTGCCGAGATAGGCAGTATTCGTTCTTTGTCTGATGGACAAACGGTGTGGTTTAAATGAGATTTGCTTTCTTGAGTGTCTCGTAGGCGCCATTCTTTGCGATGGTGCGGAGTGCTTTAGTGGAGACGGTCATCACAATCGTCTTTCCAAGCTCTGCGACGAAGATTCGCTTTTTCTGTAGGTTTGGTTGACGACGCACGTTTCCACATGGGTTAAATTGCGTTGCACGAGTACGGTTAGAGTATCGTCCACCGACTTGTGATGTCTTCCCAGTTATTTCACATTGTCTTGCCATATATTGTTTATTTAGTGACGCCTATACTACCATGGTTCATTTAAATAGCAAGAAGCGAGTAACATAGGAAATGAGCAAAAGAAATGATTCCCTTTTGCCCATCTGGTGTACTTTATTTACTTGAGGAGGATGACCTCATCTGAATCATGAACATGAATTCTCCCGCCATTACATGATTTTCCCTCAAATTCATGAGCAACTGCGTTGAATCCGTTAAAAAGAGTGAATTTTTGAAATATCGTAGTTCCTCTTCGTGACACGAGCTCCGCTACAAAAACGAACAACGCACCATCATCAAGTTCTCCGAATGTCGTTACATCGGCTACTATTTGTTTGGTTTGCATCGTTATCTCCGAGAACCGCCAGTACGTACTGGATACCGAAAAAATATCATACTGCGCAAAAACGGCAAGCACAGTTTGAGAGAGTATCTTTTGTCTCCAAAGAAGAATACGGTACAATACACGCATACTCATCTTAGTAACATCACATGTTCGAAATTATCACGCTTGCCATTCTAATACTCTCTATCGTCTTTCATGAGGTTGCGCATGGATACGCAGCAAATTGGCTTGGTGACCCTACGGCGCGTCTTGCAGGTCGGCTCAGCCCTAATCCGCTACTCCACATTGATCCAATTGGATCGGTGCTCGTCCCAGCCGTTCTCTACATGACCAGCGCACCATTCCTCTTTGGTTGGGCAAAGCCAGTTCCGTACAATCCGTATAATTTGCGAAATCAAAAGTGGGGTGAATCATTCGTCGCTGCTGCTGGCCCACTTGCAAACCTCTTTCTCGCAACTGTCTTTACTATACTCATTCGATTGTCCTCGAGTCTCGGTTTTTCTGCTGAATTTGTCGATATGGCGACATACGTTGTGTTTATTAATATCCTTCTTGCCCTCTTTAACGCAATTCCATTTCCGCCACTCGATGGCTCAAAGATTATTGTGCCGTTTCTACCATTTGGGTTATCCATGAAGTACCGTGCGCTCACCACATACATGGAAAATCTCGGTTTTGTAGCGTTGTTTCTCTGCGTCTTTCTTTTTATGCAAATACTCTGGAAGCCATTTTCAGCTCTCGTGAATGTGGTGTATGAATTTATGATGACTTTTCCAGGCTGAGTCTGCCCCGCACCATTTCTTGTTGGAGAAGAACACCATGAGCCACTGAGACGGGATATCTGAGTTATCACGTAGTATTTGAAGTCGCGCAAGTGCTTTTGGGGTTGCACATTTCCGTAATTGTAGTACAGTAGCGACTACATTTTATGTCAACAATTAATCAATTAACACGTAAGGCACGAAAGAGTCAGGTTTCACGAACCAAGATTGGTGCACTTCGTTCAGGGTTTAACTCAATTAAGAATCGACCAAACGAGTACAGCTCGCCGTTTAAGCGTGGTGTGTGTACCCGTGTTACTACCAAGACCCCTCGCAAGCCAAACTCTGCGATCCGAAAGATTGCCCGTGTGCGCCTTACCAACCGTCAGGAAATTACTGCGTACATTCCTGGAATGGGACATACACTCCAAGAGCACTCAGTGGTACTTGTGCGTGGTGGTCGTGTGAAGGATATTGGTGTGAACTACACCATCGTCCGTGGAAAGTACGACGCAACCGGTGTTGACAAGCGACGAGTAGCTCGCTCACGATATGGAGCAAAACGACCAAAGCCAGGAGCAGCGCCAGTCGTGGTTGCAAAGGGCGGAAAGAAGAAAAAGAAATAGCTCAAACACATTAATAAATAGACTATACTCGCTATAGATAATCGATAGGAAACATATGCGACGACCACTAAAACGACGCCCTGCGGCGCCAAAAGACGAACGATACGATTCTGAAAGTGTCTCACGACTCGTGAACTACATTATGCTCAGTGGCCAAAAGGAGACTGCGCGAAAGATTGTGTACGCAGCATTTGAAGAAATTAAGAACGCAAAGGAGGGAGGAGGCGATCCAGTAGAAATATTTGAAACTGCGGTACGAAATGCAGGACCACAAATGGAGGTGCGTTCGCGACGCGTTGGTGGTGCAAACTACCAGGTACCACGAGAGGTTCGTCCAGAACGACGACTCGCACTCGCGCTTCGATGGATTATTGCAGCGGCTCGCAAGCAGAAAGGAAAGCCAATGTTTAAAGCCCTCTCAAGCGAAATCATGCTTGCAGCACGAGAGGAAGGAACTGCGGTAAAGAAGAAGGAAGATACGCACCGTATGGCAGAAGCCAACAAAGCTTTTGCCCACTTCGCTTGGTGACCGAAAAATAACAAGCGAAGCTTGTATATTTTTCGAGTCCGTCAAAAAATCCTCCCCCCGGAGGATTTTTTGACGCGTACAATACTGACCATCCGAGAAATTAGATAGAGAAAAGAGCGTC
>CAZDUC010000015.1:0-14716 GCA_964508585.1 uncultured Candidatus Saccharibacteria bacterium | reverse complement strand
AAGCGCTTCAGCATCTTGATATATACAAACGCACGATTATGGCGAAACGGTAGGACCAAAATACCTATCGCCTGTTCAGAACATCTGAGACAGTTAGGTCATTTAGGTCATAGAGTTATAGTGCAATGAATGTTTTTCTGTCAAAATGTATGCAAATCTCAGAGTTTTAAAAGCATTTCGTGCACGCAAAAAAGTTTGACTTTTTGGTTAAATAAAGCATACTCATGTCCAGTTTTGTCAAATACTTTTCTGTACAGTTTTTTGAAATGTTCAAATGATAGGAGATAGTAATGGTCGCATATGCGTGGGTACTCGGTGTTTCAGTAGTTATGTCGATAGTGATAGGGATACTGTTGACGTACCAGATGACAGTGCTCAAAAATTGTGAAAAGTCGACTCAATATCTGATACATATGATCTTGACTGGGGTTAGTATTGTTGTTGTGTTGTATCTTGTTCAGACATTTCACCGAGGAGGAGAAGAAATACGTTTTTTTGTAGTACTTCTTTGTACATTCGCGATAATGCATCAGATTGTTAAGCTATTCTTCATTTTGACTCTCCAGTTTTTTCGGTATAAAGTTCACGGTTGTGAATGGGGTATTTTTTTTAAGAAGGTAACTGGTATCGTTGCAATCCTTGCTGTGTGCTTCATTGCAATCGTGGAGATGTTCATGAAAGAGTAGCATGATCGAAGAAGACCGCCATGATTTAGGGCGGTCTTTTGTATGTTGATAACCTACTAAATAAGAGGTTTCGGAGGCTATCATCCCTAAGTTGTGCAATTTCTTTAGTTCCTTATTTTGCATTTCTTATTTACTATAGAGAGCATGGAATTATTATCACAGAAAAAATTTTCCTCGCCGGAAGAGGAGATTGCTTTCTTGCGAACACAGATTGCAGAACGAGAGCAGCAACTGCTTGCACGAAACAAAGAAATGGATGCACTCGATCATGAGACGCTCGGCAAGGAGGTTCTTCGTGAGTATGGTGAGCACGATCCTTCAGTCATCCTTGATAAAAATCACCTGTTGAGTCCAAAAGCGATTGCTGAGTCACAGGGAATTGTTGAAATGGCATCACAGAAAGTCGAAGAAATCATTCATATCGCACATGAAAAGGGAATTCGGAATGCAATGTCTATCGTTGAACGCACCGGTGATGCGTTTCTTACGGATGAGGTGCATCGTGCTTTTGTGCGCATGCTCAGAAATGAAAAAAAAGTTGCGGATCTCCATGAAGGTGCACCGCTCTGGAAGGTGCTCACCATGACACTTTTTGAAATTTCACTCCCGCGCCACCCAGACGAAGCACATCAGGAGACGAACCTCAAAACAATTTTTTCTGCAATGGAACAGTTTTACTCAGGCATGCAGACGGTGACGGGTAACAAGGAGCATCGTTTCTATGCTCTTGAAATAGCGGTGTCTGACAAACGAGATGACATCATTTTTTACGTTGCGGTGCCAAATATGTTCGTTAATCTTTTTGAAAAGCAAGCACTCTCACTTTTTCCTCATGCGGTGCTTCTTGAGCAGCAGAATGATTACAACATCTTTGTTGATGGTGGGGTGAGTCTGATGTCGGTCATGGAACTTAAAAAGCACCCAATCTATCCGCTAAGGCAACATGACGCGTTTGAGAAAGATCCACTCATGGTGATCCTCAATGCTTTTTCAAAGATCGAACGAGATGGAGGGGGAGCCGCAATTCAAGTGATTATTGGAGATGATGCATCAGCCTACCACTCGACGTACGTGGATATCATTAAGCGTGTCGAAAAGGGTGATAAAGCAGATATTGCCATTCGAAAAAGTAGCTTTGGAGGGATGCTCTTTGAGCACATACGAGAGACGGTGGTGACTGAGACGAAGACGAAAAAGGAAGAAACTCCAATTGACAAAAAGGTTGATACTGACAAGGTCGAAGTGTTTGGAAAGAAAATTACTTCACCAGTCGTACAGTGCAATGTGAGACTCGTGGTCTCCGCACAGGATACAGTGCGTGCAAAGCAGATACTTACCGAAGTCGAATCAAGTTTCAATCAGTTCCAAGATATGAAGGGGAATCAATGTGTGTTTAAGCAACTCTCTGGTTCTCAGAAGTCGAAAGGACTCCGTGATTTTTCATTCCGTGAGTTTAATCCGTCATACTGCACCCCGCTCTCACTCACTGAGCTTGCGACCATCATTCACTTCCCCGCAGAGGGAATTGAATCATCGCCACAATTCAAACAGACTCGTGCAAAACACGCGCCTGCACCAATTGATATGCCAAGACATGGAACGTTGCTTGGGGAAAATGATTTTAGGAATACCACGACGAAGATATACCTCACCCCACTCGATAGGCTCCGTCACTTCTATGTCATTGGACAGACCGGTACTGGTAAGACGACACTGCTCAAAAATATGATTGTCCAGGACATTAAAGATGGCGCTGGGGTTTGCATGATTGACCCCCACGGTACCGATATTGTGGATGTGCTGTCCGCGATCCCGCCTGAGCGCATGGATGATGTTATTTACTTTGATCCATCAAACATGGAGACGGCTATTGGACTCAATATGCTCGAGTATGACCCACGATTCCCTGAACAAAAGACATTTATTGTGAACGAGCTTCTTTCGATTTTTCAAAAATTATATGGCGCAAATCCAGAATCAATGGGACCGATGTTTGAACTCTATTTTAGAAATTCAACACTTCTTGTGCTTGAGGATACTGAGTCGGGAAGTACCCTCCTCGATATTTCGCGAGTGATGTCTGACACCGCGTTCCGCAACTATAAGTTAAGTAAAGCGACAAACCCAGTGGTGAAGCAATTCTGGGAAAAAATAGCCACGAAAGCGGGTGGAGATGCATCGCTTGAAAATATCGTGCCATACATCACCTCAAAGATTGATCCACTCACCGCAAATGACTACATGCGCCCAATCATTGGCCAGCAAGTGTCGACCTTTAACTTTCGAGAAGTCATGGATTCAAAGAAGATCCTTCTCGTGAATCTTTCGAAAGGTCGCCTTGGAGAAATTAACGCAAACCTCATCGGTATGGTCATTGTTGGAAAGATACTTATGGCCGCACTTTCACGAGTGGACGATCTTTCTCAGGGATACCCACCGTTTTACCTCTACATTGATGAGTTTCAAAATGTCACCACTGATTCAATTTCGGCAATCCTCTCTGAAGCCCGAAAGTATAAATTGGGACTTACGATTGCCCACCAATTCATTGCACAAATTGATGAAAAAATCAGAGATGCTGTGTTTGGAAACGTTGGTTCAATGGCGGTGTTTCGAGTGGGTAGTGAAGATGCGACATTCCTTGAAAAACAGTTCACACCAATATTTACTGCAAGTGACCTCATGAATATTGAAAACAGAAATGCGTACGTGCGGTTGCTCGCCGATGGGACACCAACGCAACCATTCAGTATGCATACCATGAAGCCTCATGAACAGAATCTTGCATACGCTCGACAGATTATCGAGTATTCATCTCTGAAATATGGGACTCCGCGAAATATTGTTGATGCGGGAATACGTGCACGGTACAACATGTAGGGATAACGGCTGTGTGTCACTCCATGTACGTTGGAGTTTTTTCACCAGAACACGGAATGACAGGACGAAATACGCCTCATTCCTGTGAGAACGTAGATGTCTTCGTAGTTATCAACGGCGCATCTCATGACTTTGTTTTGTAGATGCTATACTAGTTCCAATATGAGTGGAAACAGTACTTTGAGCGATTCTGTATCTCCAAATGTGGGTACACAGGTGACATACGATTTAAAAAGTTGGCAAGGGCTTACCGAGGTGCTTAAAGATGGGAAGAATGCACTACGTCCTGATGTGTATGCTGAGTTTCGTAATCTCATACTGCAATATGCACAGCATGGGGGAGATGTTGAATACAAAAAACGAGTTGATGGCATCATTGCGACGTTTGCTAGTGGCATAACAGAGACAGAGTCTTCACCTAAAAACGATACCATATCCCCACTCACCGATACTCTTTCCGAGCAGAGTGTTAAGGCTGAAACAGCAGTGACTTCTCGACGAATACAGCCTCGTTTTGATACCCCAGTTATCACACGTGCAAAACAGGAATCTGAGCACCGTCATGAGGCATCTCGTATCCAAGAGAATACCCAGATTCAGGTCACGTCAGAGCCTATCAGTATTGAACAGACCGAAAGCGAGTCTGAAGTGATAGCTCAGGACAGTACTGAAGATGAGGAATATGGAAATGATCTCAGCGAACCATCAAGCAGGGACATTTCTTTTCTTCCAAAAGAAATTTTTGAGCCAGAGATAGTGGTGATTCCGAGCGTAGCGCCTGTGATTTCCTCACCTGAGGAGTATAAGAAACGTATCGCAGAGATTAAACGCACCGTGAATGCACACTATGAAAACCCTGTGGCACTTATGGCTGCACCAGGTGGTCTTGGAAAGACATACATGAATGCGCTTTTGGTGGCACTCAAAGCAGTAGGTCCTGGAGTAACTGGCGATCCTGCACCAGCACTTAATCAACTTGAGAAAGCCTTTGACGCATTACTCCACATTCAGACCCCAAAAACAACCCCAGAGAGTATTGCTCACGTCGAAGAAAAATCTTTAGTTCCTGAATTCTCTCCAAAAGAGATTTTCCCTGAACCTCAAAAAGATCTGACACCGGTTGTCGAAGATATCCCTCAGAAAAGTAGTGAATCACTTGATGAGACTATTGCTGTCAATCCTGATACTGAAGTAATCGTGCCTGAAGTGACTGCTCCTGCAATCCCACATGTCGCAACAACTGAAGAAATGCGGGAGGAAGATATCCCTGATACATTCAGTGATACCGTTTCCGCTGAGGAGGTGGTGGAACCATTTGTAGATACAGCACCGAAACCAGTCACCCGTACTGAACAGATCTTGCATGCATTTGAAAAGACCGACAGCCTCATATCATCTGTCGTGAGTTCCGTTCATAAGAGTCTTGAAGACAATCTTTCCATCCACGAAGATGATGCTGATGGAGGAGACAGTGGGTATACACAAAGCGATAAGCATGTAGAACAGAAGTCATCATCAATCCAATCTGAGACGAATCAGCATGTTGGGACTGAGACCAAAGTGTTTCCACATAATAAGTGGACAAAGAAAGAGATTGGAAAGACGACGTCTGTTGAAAAAATAAAAGAAAAAGGCTTTGATACCTCGAAGAACGAGGTTAAGCAAGCAGAGCTCTACGCTCCAAAGACGACCGCTATGTTGAATAACTTGCTTCATGAATGGAGTATTTTTAGCGCGAGTGGATTTTTAGGGACTGGACCGAGCGGGGCAGAACACCCTCTCTTCGTAACACTTGCACCACTCAGTATGGGTGAGGTGATTGCGGGGAGGTGGGAGGGGGTGGATCCAAAACAACTCAAAATTATTAAACAGTATGTTGACGCATGGCGTCACGAGCAAGGGCTCACCTATACACTTTCTGAAACCTTTGAGCACTACCTACGACGTGTTGTCGATAGAATTGCAAAAAGACAAAACGGCTAATTCAGTGCATACTAGTGCAATGACACACCATGCATATCTACTTGTCGGAAGTCCAGCGTGGGCGTATGCACATGCTGGGTTTTTAGATGACTCTTCTCCGGATCCAGACGTGATACGTTGTACGTACAATCGTATGACGGTTGCAGACGCCCGGTCACTTATTCAGGATTCATTTCGTCGACCTATCCATGATGAGTTTCGAAGATTTTTTATTTCAGCACAGGTGCTTCTTCCAGATGCACAACATTCACTCTTGAAGCTCTTTGAGGAACCAAATGCACACACGTTGTTTTATCTCAATGTCCCCCATGAGGACAGTCTTATCCCAACATTGCGCTCTCGGCTCCATCTGCTCGGCACTGAATCACTGCTTATACAAGAGGATACCTTTCGTGAGTTCCGAGCGCTTTCCGTGAAAGATCGACTTACCCGCATTGGAGAAAAACGTACGCTCGAAGATGATGCGTGGGTACAGGATGTGGTCAGCGGATATGAGGCATATGCACACCAGTCAAAACAACCAGAGCGTATGCGCGACGCACTCCTCATCAGTACCTATATGCCGACTGTAGGGAGTGCAAAAAAAATGCTTCTCGAACATATAGCGCTCTCACTTTGAGAAGTGTCGAGAATACGATAAAATATACAGACTATGTCATATAATATTAAAGCATTTGTTACGAGTGGTGAAGAAGTGGTGAAGCGACTTGAGCGCGAATTTGCGAGTGTCCGTACAGGAAGAGCAACACCGATTCTGCTTGATTTGGTACTTGTTGAGTCGTATGGAGTACGAGTTCCGATTCAGCAAATTGGTTCACTTAGTGTAGAGGACGCACGCACCTTACGCCTCTCAGTATGGGATCAGAGTGCCATTAAGAGTGCTGAACGTGCAATCACCGAAGCGGATCTTGGCGTTTCTGTCGTTGTCGATGGTACTGGTCTTCGTGTCATCTTTCCTGAACTCACCAGTGAACGACGAGTACAGCTTTTAAAAATCGCAAAATCGAAACTTGAAGAAGCACGAGTCTCACTGCGAAGCGTGCGCGATGAGGTGATTAAAGATATCGAGCGTTTGGAAAAAGCAGGGGAAATGAGTCAAGATGAAAAATTTGGCGCAAAGGAAGAAGTACAGAAACATGTTGAGAGCTTCAATGCGACGCTCATACACTTATACGAGACAAAAGAAAAAGAAATAAATACGTAACCCATGTCTATTATTACCTTTTTGTTCGTCCTCTTCGTGTTGGTGCTTGTCCATGAGCTGGGTCATTTCGCGATTGCAAAATGGACTGGCATGCGCGTTGATGAATTTGGTATTGGTTTCCCTCCGAAACTCTTTGGCATTCGACGGGGAGAAACCGAGTACACCTTGAACCTTTTTCCGATAGGTGGCTTTGTGAAGATATATGGGGAAGATGCGCTTGTCGATACTGATGGTGGTACTGGGGTAGACACCACGGGACGATCGTTCACCTCTAAAGGGAAGTGGGCACAGAGTGCCGTGCTTGTTGCGGGTATTACCATGAATATTATCTTTGCGTGGATACTGATCACTTTGGCCTTTGGACTCGGAGTAAAATCATCGGTGACTGAGCAGGACGCAACTGATACTGCGGTGCTTGCAATTACCGGTGTGCTTCCGGGAAGTCCGGCAGAGAGGGCATCACTTACCGCTGGCGCTGTTGTACAAGAAGTACGCGCAGGAGATGATACGCTTGCGTCGCTCACTCCATCGGGATTTAGCAGTTTTATTGAGACACACGCTGATACGCCCGTAACCGTCTCGTACACACTCGGAGGAGAAATGCGAGCAGTGCAAATCACTCCTGAATCACGTGAGATTGACGGTACAACTCGTCCCGCTATTGGTGTTGCGCTCACGCTCATCGATACCGTCTCACGTTCATTCACTGAGTCGGTGGTTGATGCATCCGTATACACCGTGCGGGCACTTCGTGATATCACTTTCGGTATCGGAACACTGCTCGTCGATACAATTCGTATGCGTGCTGATTTTTCACAGGTGGCGGGGCCAGTTGGTATTGTGGGGCTTGTCGATGAGGCATCCTCGTATGGACTCACTTCGCTTCTCATGTTCACTGCATTTATTTCACTCAACCTTGCGGTTATCAACATTTTGCCTTTTCCTGCGCTCGATGGTGGACGACTGTTGTTTGTCGCGATAGAGGCCGTGAAGGGAAGTCCGATAAAACCAACGTACGTTGGAGTACTTAATACGATTGGATTTTTTCTCCTCATTCTCCTTATGGTGCTCGTGACGTGGAATGATATTGCGAAGCTGTAGAAAAAAAGAACGCCCTGATCAGGGGCGTTTTTCACGTCAGGACACTATATTTTCTTCGGTCTTCGGTGCCATTTCATGGTGTAATAACCGGGACCAAATACCATCAGTGATTCTGTAGTACTGTACATGAATACAGAATGAAATTGGTTTTTTTCTCCAAGTCTTTTGTAATAGAGGAAACTTCGAGCCCTACCACTTATTCCGTCCATTTCCTGTAGTGTCAATAGTGTTCCTTTGTCATTGAAGAAGGCGACATTTTCAACACGCATTTTTGTCCCTGAAGATCGATCATCGTTTATATACACGGTGACCGTAATCATTCCTCCCTTTAGGATTCTATTGATTCTCGATTCGAGACTTGCTTTTTCTCTAATATCCACTGTAGTACCCTCCAATGAACTATACACAAACACGATATTACCAGAAAAAGAGAGTTTGTCACAGGGAATGACTTCTCTTGTGGCCTGAATAGAAACTGGTTTTTGACCTCATCACTATTTCCAGATACAATACAGCACATATGCACTCGTAGCCTTTGAAGCGTCGATGTATGTTTTTTGGATGTTTTGAAACCTTGGTGTGTTATTCGTCTAGTATCTATTACCCTATGAAACAATCTCGACTGTTCACGAAGACAAGAAAAGAGATACCAGGAGATGAGGTGTCAAAAAATGCGCAATTACTTATTCGGGCTGGGTACATCTATAAGGAAATGGCGGGTGTGTATGCGTATTTGCCACTCGGGCTACGTGTTATCGAAAAGATCAAGGAAATTGTACGCGAGGAGATGAATGCAATTGGAGGACAAGAGCTCATCATGACCACACTCCAACGGAAGGATATTTGGGAAAAGACACACCGGTGGGATGATGAAGTGGTTGATGTATGGTTTAAGTCAGTACTCAAAGCTGGTGGTGAGGTTGGCTTTGGTTGGAGTCATGAAGAGCCGATCGGTGAGATGCTCAAAAATTACATCAGTAGCTACAAAGACCTCCCTCTCTACGTGTACCAGTTCCAGACGAAATTGCGCAACGAACTTCGTGCAAAGAGTGGCATTATGCGTGGTCGCGAATTTATCATGAATGACATGTATTCGTTCTGTGTTGGTGAGGAAGATCACACGAAATTTTATAATGATGCGATGAGTGCGTACATGCGTGTCTACGCGCGACTTGGACTTGGTGATGATACCTTTGTGACCTTTGCCTCGGGCGGTGCCTTTACACAGTTTAGCCATGAATTTCAAACCATTACCGACGCAGGGGAGGATTTGATTTGTATCAATCGGGAGAAGGATATTGCCATTAATGCCGAGGTAGCGACAGATGAGACACTCACAAACCTCGGAGTCACCCGTGATGAACTTGAGGAGGTAAAAACCGCTGAGGTGGGAAATATCTTTAATTTTGGAAGACAGAAGGCTGAAGACATCGGACTCACCTTTAAGAATGAAGCGGGTGAACAGGTACCGGTATGGATGGGGTCGTATGGTATTGGCGTGACACGACTTATGGGTGTCATTGTTGAGAAATTTTCAGATGAAAAGGGAATCGTGTGGCCAGAAAGTGTCGCACCGTTCACTGTGCACCTTGTAGAGCTATCAGGTGGTGACACTGAGCTCAAGGATGAGGCGGATGGGCTCTACAATACCTTCACCGAGCATGGTGTTGCCATGCTGTATGATGATCGTGATGTGCGTGCCGGAGAGAAGTTTGCCGATAGCGATTTGCTCGGCATACCATATAGGATTGTGGTGAGCAAGAAAACAAAAGAGGAAGGAAAGTTTGAAGTGGTAGAGCGAAAAACTGGTGAGAAACTCTTCCTCACTGAAGAAGAGTTGTACCAAAAGTTTCTAAATACTGAAATAGCATAATGGGACGGATTACCGAGTATTTTGATTCGTTTCTCAATTCGATGTCGACTGACATTGGTATTGATCTTGGCACTGCAAATACGCTCGTGTACATTAAGGGTAAAGGTATTGTGCTCAATGAGCCAACTATTGTCGCGCTCAATAAAAAGACTGGACAACTCGTTGCTATTGGTAATGAGGCAAAGACGATGCTCGGGAGAACCCCGAGCCACATTGAGGTGGTGCGTCCATTGGTACATGGGGTTATTTCAGATTTTGAGGTTACCGAGGAAATGCTCGCATACCTTATTGCAAAAGTGCGTACGGGCACGAAGACATTTGTTGCGCCACGGGTACTCATCGGTGTTCCCTCGGGAATCACTTCTGTAGAGATGCGAGCGGCTCGTGATGCTGCGCGAAACGCGGGAGCACGCGAAGTGTTTCTCATTGAGGAGCCTATTGTTGCTGCGATAGGTTCAAAACTTCCTATTCATAAGGCGCAAGGAAGTATGATTATTGATATTGGTGGTGGCACAACCGATATTGCGGTGATTTCGCTCAATGGGATTGTTACGGCAAAGAATTTACGTGTTGCGGGGGACAAGCTCAATACTGACATTTCCGCGTACATTCGTGATCAATTCAAGGTGCTTGTTGGGGACAAAACTGCAGAAGATACCAAGATCGCACTTGCATCGGTCGAAGAGGAGATTTCGTCAAAAGATATGATTGTCCGTGGTCGAGACGTGGTGACCGGACTTCCGCGTGAGGTGGTTATTACCGACAGTGATGTACGTGAGGCCATTGGAAGCTCAGTGAATACTATTGTGGAATCAGCACGAGACGTGATAGAACTCACACCACCCGAAGTGCTTGCTGATGTAATGCAACGAGGTATCAGTCTTGCGGGAGGTGGGGCGCTTATTCCTGGAGTCGCACGACTCTTAGAAAATGTACTTAAAGTACCTGTGGTGATGGTTCCTGATCCACTTCGTGCAGTGGTACGAGGTATTGGGACGGTCCTTGAAGATTTTGAACAATATGAAGAACTTCTTAGTGAAAACGAAGGGGAGCTTTCGCCTCAATTCTAGAGAGCCAAGAGGAAAAAAGTACCTTTTGTGGGTATGTGGTGCTTTTGTCGTGCTTTTCTTTTTCAAAGATGCTGTTGGTATGGCAACCTCATACGCTACCACTTCTCTGTATGGAGTACGGCATTACTTTCTCACCTCATCTGCGACGATACCTGTTTTTTTACGGAGTCGCATTGAACTTGAAAAGCAGATACAGTTACTTGAACAAGAACTTGCTTCACAAAAAGGGACAGATGCCACACTCGCATTCGTAACGAATGAAAATGAAGAACTACGCACACTCCTGAATGCTTCGAGTACTGAACGAATTGGTGCTGGTGTGATTGCTCGACCACCGTACAGTCCATACGATACGATTCTTCTCGATAAGGGAAGCGACGATGGTGTCGTGATGCATGCACCTGTGTATCACGGAAAAGGGATTGCTATTGGATATGTGCGTCAAGTATTTTCGCAGACAGCACTTGTGACACTTTTTTCATCGCCCGATGTTGAGACAACTGTTTTTGTATTTGGACCAAATTTATTTACCACCGCGTACGGTGAGGGCGGAGGGGTTGTGCGTCTCAGTGTGCCACAGGGAATCACTATTGAAGAGGGAGACGTCGTCGTACTTCCCTCGATTGAAAGTGGTGCTCTTGGCATCATCTCAGAAATACAATCGATTCCAACTGAGCCTGAGCAACATGCGTTTGTGACGCTCCCAGCACCCTTGCAATCCTTGAGGCTTGTCGCTGTGGGGAAAAGTCCAGTTGAGCACATTTCTTTTCCTGACGCACAACTGCGTGTGGAAGAAGCAGAGAAGAAGTTATTTACGATACCGATTCCTGAAGATGAACGGATATGGACCGTGGGGACGACGTCTCTGAGTGAAACAGTTGGAGCAACCACAAGTACCAGTACTGCGCTATGATATATATTCGTGTGTGCGCGTATGTGGCTGTTGTACTCTGTGGGTTATTTTTACCACTCTGGGTATGTGCGATTGGAGTATTGTGTTATGCACTCGCTTTTGAACCGTATGAACTTATAGTACTTGCGGTCTGCATCGATGCACAATTTGGGGATGCGACGCAGTCAATCTGGTATGTCTACACAGCGATGACGGTGAGTATCTCGACCGTCGTCATGTTCACTCGACCGTACTTACGTATGTATACATAAGCATGATACATTTTTTCCGAAAAAAACGTAAAGCAGAAATCTCATTTGATGAGATTCTTCTCGACGCTTCAAATCTCCCCTCATTTAATGTTGGTCGTATGGAGGGACGCATTGAGCTTCCTTTGAGTCGAAAAAGCATTATTGGTGTTGGTGTCATTTTTATAGGTGTATGCATGGCATTTGTTGTACAACTCTATACACTCCAAATTATTGAAGGCGCAACACTTGCTGAGAAAAGTGAACACAATAGCCTTGCAAAAGCACTCATTGTTGCTGAACGCGGCATTGTCTACGATAGACGTAAGGAGCTCGTTGCGTGGAATGAGATAGATGTGACAGGTCAGTATGATTTTCCGGTGCGTGCGTACACCGATAGACGTGGTTTTGGGCAACTCATCGGGTACGTGAGTTATCCGCAAAAAGACTCGTCTGGGGTGTATTTTAGAACTGAGTATTTAGGAAGAAATGGCATCGAAGAGGCATACGAATCGCTCCTTCATGGGAAGAATGGAGAGCAACTCGTCGAAGTGAATGTCCATGGAGAGGTTATCTCAGAGAATGTGATTGATGGGCCAGTACCTGGTATTGAGGTAACACTCTCGCTCGATGCCGAGCTTTCTGAGGTGATGCATGACCTCATTGCGACGACGACGATTCAGAACGGTTTTAGGAGTGGAGCAGGTGCGATCATTGATGTTCACACGGGAGAAATCATCGCCCTCACGAGCTATCCGTCGTATGATCCAGAAGTACTTGCGGATGGGGATGATGTCGATCTTATACAATCATACAATGACGACAAGCGTTTTCCTTTTCTCAATAAGGTTATTGGCGGTCTCTATGTACCCGGCTCTATCGTGAAGCCTATTGTCGCGTACGCAGCACTTGCTGAAAAGGTGATTAGCCCGAATAAGGTCATTGTGAGTACTGGTGCTATCACGATTCCAAACCCATACAGTCCAAGTAACCCAGCGGTGTTTCGAGACTGGCGTCCTTCACTTGGCGCAATGACGATGCGTGATGCGATTGCATATTCATCGAATGTGTACATGATGACCATTGGAGGTGGCCACAACGGACAAAAAGGTGTTGGTATTACAAAACTCAATCAGTACTTTAAACTATTTGGATTGGGAAGTACGACCGGGATGGCTCTCTCAGGAGAGCAAGAAGGAGTGGTGCCAGATCCTGAATGGAAACGAAAAGTGTTTAACGATGATTGGCGTCTTGGGGATACGTACCTCACCGCAATTGGGCAGTTTGGTTTTCAGACGACGCCAATGCAGATGCTCAGGGCTTATGCTGCCATTGCAAATGGTGGGACACTCGTCACCCCTCATATCATTAAGGACGCACAGGGAGAAGAAAAAGCAATCAACCTCAATCCAGAACATCTTCAGGTAATCACTGAAGGAATGCGACGTACGGTGATCCAGGAGGGCGGTACAGCGCGCGCGCTTGAGCGCGATGATGTGGCGATTGCTGCAAAATCAGGGACCGCAGAACTTGGTGAATCAAAGTCGATGGTGAATTCATGGATTGCAGGATTCTTTCCGTATGAAGAGCCGAAGTATGCATTTATCCTCATGATGGAGTATGGCCCCCGCACCAATACGGTTGGTGCATCAAGAGTTATGGGCAGTGTGTTTGATTGGATGGCAGAACACAGGGCTGAGTATCTTCAATAAAATAATTTGTCAAGGCAAAAATATTTTTCCCCACGTTGACTTCATGTGAGGGCTACGTATAATTGACTCACTAACTTATTTACACATATATATGAATGAACCACACGACTCATTTTTAACACAAGAAAAATTTGAGGAACTCAAAAAAGAACTCGATCACCTCAAAACGGTTCGTCGTAAAGAAGTCGCAGAATCGCTTGAATACGCACGAAGCCTTGGGGATATCTCTGAAAACGCTGAATACCAAGAAGCCCGTGATATGCAGGCCGCAATCGAGGAGCGTATCCAGTATCTCGAAAAAGTGATTAAGGAGGCTAAAATCGTCGCAAGTACAAACAAGGGTGATGTCGTAGGGCTTGGATCATCGGTGACCATCCAAAAGGGAGGTGAGACCGAAAGTCACACGTATACGATTGTTGGTTCTGAGGAAGCAAACATCCACGACCATAAACTCTCATACCTCTCTCCACTCGGTGAGGCGCTCATGGGGAAGGCAAAGGGTGATTCCTTCACGTTTGAGACACCCGGAGGGAAGCAGACGTATACCGTGTTGAAGGTCTCCTAGAAAAAATCCGTGGTTTGAAAAATAAGCCACGGATTTTTTATGATACACTTATTCTCACTAGAGTGATTTTCTATATGCAATCATACGAAGGAACTGTGCAAAGATTCAAGAATACCATGCAGACACTTGAAATGCGTCGTAAGGAAGTGATGTTTCGTGTTTTTGAAAAGTTTCGAGCTGAGCGTCTTAATACATTGCGCTCAGAAATACTCAACGGTAAGGATAAAAAAGATGATGAGTAAGAGTGAGTCAGAAATACCTGTTGTTGAGTCTGGAGAGGACCGGCTATATATCGAATCAAAAGAGGGAACTTTGTCACCCGATGAGATGCGTAATCAAATTGTGCGCGATGCGAGTATTGTCATTGAAGCGTTTAAGACTGATGGCGCGAAAGAGCTCATGAATATGAAGGAGATGATTGAACGAGGCGGAGAATCACTTTCAGAAGAAGATGTACATGAATTTCACAGAATTGCATCTGATGCAGATACAGCGTATATCA
>CAZDUC010000014.1:4180-15510 GCA_964508585.1 uncultured Candidatus Saccharibacteria bacterium | reverse complement strand
ATTTCGGCGTGATTACCTGAGAGAAAGACTGGGGGGACCTTGTATTCCACTTTCTTATATTTTAAAACCTCGGGACGGGTATACATTTCACCACTCGAGACACGTTCTTCTTCAAGCGATTCAAAGGTACCGAGGACTCCGGGCACCTGTCGCGCGACGGAGTCGATGATGGTGAGTGCGGGGAGTTCCCCTCCGGTAAGTACGTAATCACCGACAGAGACTTCCTCTGCATTCAGTATCTGAAGAACACGCGAATCAATCCCTTCATAACGTCCCGAGATGAGAACAATGTCGGTATATTTTTTCGCGAGTGCTTTTGCCATTTTTGTATCGAACGTTTTTCCACGAGGCGACATAATCAACGTCTTCACTTTATATTTTATATTTTCTGTTTTCTGTTTTACTTTCCTCCCCACCGCTTTTTCCCATGCGCGAAGAATTGGCTCTGCGTACATCACCATCCCTGGCCCACCACCGTAGGGGCGATCGTCGACTTTGTGATGTTTATCTTTCGTGAAGTCACGCGGATTGTAGTATGTCACCGCAATCTTCTTTCCACGGTGCTTTGCGCCCTTCCCCTTCTCCGTCTTTTGTGCACGACCAAGAATAGACGCGTTCGTGTACGTTTCGCAAAGTTCAGGAAATAATGTAATGACGTGGAAGTGCATGATCAGTAGTAATTATAATCTATCTTTATACTTTTCTAGAAAAATCGGAAATTCTGAGTGCTGCGGTGTTGGGATTTCATCGATGGTACACCACCTCTGTTCAAGACATTTATCTGGCTCAGTGATGTGTACATGAGAAGGGTCTATCTTCGCTTTGAAATCAAACGCAATAAAGTGACTTTTTTCTCCATCAATTTCTCGGAACACTTCACGGAACCCCATATATTCTATATCAGTTGCTATTGCACCACACTCCTCGAAAACCTCTCGTCTAACAGTGTCCTCTATGGACTCAGCATGCTCAACTCCACCCCCACCCGCTGGCTCCCATGTTCCCTGTTCATCACGACATTGAGGACCACGGAGCGACATAAGATATTTCCCTGCCCCATCATGGCACATAGTAATTGCTGAAACGCCGATGTAGTCAAATCCTTTTTTCATACAAATAGTCTTACACAACTCCCCCATTTAAACAATCACTATTCCCATTAATGGGGATAGTGATTGTTATGTCATCAAACATAAACACAAAACACCGAAGCCTTCGGCTACGGTGTTTTGTGTTTTCGTCTACTTCGCAAAATAAACTTTCAGATTTGAGTGTGGTTCGAGGAGTAAGTGAGGCTTGCGACTAAGCTGTACTCATTGTACTGCGCATGGAGCAAACGAACTTACGACGAAGAAACACGCCAAATGTGGAAGTTTAGATGCGAAGGCCGTCGATGGCTTCGTCGAGTGACTTAGGCGCGGTCGGCACATCATCAACATTTGCGTCAACAGCACTCATATCTGCAGTGACACTACTTCGAGTCCCTCCTTCTGGTTCGTTGATCTTAAGATTTACTCGTGCTTCATTCTTCATACCCACGACACGAAGCAGTGTTCGAATTGCCTTTGCGGTATTTCCTGAACGTCCGATAATTTTACCCATATCCTCGGCATGGACATCCATGGTGAGGAGTACACCCATTTCATCAACGGTTCGAGTAATGTGTACACTCTCTGGATGATCGACGAGGGCCTTTACAACCTGTTCAAGAAACTGCTGATCTCTTTCCATAGTATTCTTTTAAATTATAGGAACTAACTGTTAAGCGTTCATCTACGTTCGTTATCAGGAACGTACTATATAGAATGGTAACAGGTAGTACCCATACGTCAATACGCGCACATGAGGATTCCTCCTCATGTGCGCGTATTGTGTGTATCTAAAAATTGATTATACAACAACTGCTTCCTCAGAAACCTCTGCAACTTCCTCTGCTACAGGAGCCTCTTTTGCAAGCTTTTCTGCTTCGGCTGCAGCCTTTGCATCTGCCTCAGCTTTCGCCTTTGCTTCTGCTTCTGCCTTTACCTTTGCCTCGTCAATAACCGGTGACTTCTTTGGAAGGACATTCTTCTTCTTTCCTTCAATTATTTTCTCTGATACAAGAAAGTTATGAACAGTATCAGACACCTGCACACCCTGTGAGATCCATTTTTTTGCTTTCTCAGCATCAATCTGGAACGCACCCATTTTGGGGTAGTATGAACCAATAAGGTCAACATGATTACCTGTTCGTGGACCATTATGAGAATCGGTGACAACCACTCGATATGAGGGGTCATTTTTTCGGCCAATTCGTTGTAAACGCATCTTTAACATAGTGCGAAGAAGAGTACCAGAATGAAGCAATTAGGTCAAGCTTCTTGTGGCATGACGTTTCACGATTCCCTAAAACCAGAGTGGTTTATTCAAGAACTCCATGCTACTATCAGCACACATGGAAAACAAAAAAGCAATATTTGAGGGAGTTCTTATGATTCGTGGAAAAGGCACGGGCTTTGTCACCGTACCTGGGTACGACGAGGATATCGTCATCGCTACCGAGTCGCTCTCCTGTGCACTCGATGGCGATATCGTCGAAATAGAGCTCAAAAAGCACACCGCAGGAAAACGACAAGAAGGAATCGTCCTCCGAGTCATTACCCCTCGACACACTGAATTCATCGGTGTCGTACAGAAAAAAGCAGATCTCTATAGGCTCCTCCCTGACAATCGTCGTATTCACATTCGACCTATTCTCCCAGCTGCGACAAAAACGCACGAGGGGATGAAAGTTGTGGTGACAATCGAAGCATGGAAAAATCCCCTCACCGATCCTATCGGCACCATTATTGAAGTGCTTGGACCAGCAGGTGACCACGAAACTGAAATGCAGGCAATCATTCGAAGTGGTGGATTTTCACAAAACTTCCCTGAACACGTCGCAAAGGCAGGTCAAGAGCTCTATGCTCGAAGAGAACAAATCTTTAGTGATGCTATCGCTGACACCCTCGGTGAAAACCCAAAACGGCGCGACATGCGAGATCGCACCACCTGCACCATCGACCCTGTCGATGCAAAAGATTTTGATGATGCCATCTCATTTCACATACTCCCAAATGGTCATTACGAAATTGGTATTCATATCGCCGACGTCTCTCACTACGTGCGCGAGGATGACGTACTCGACAAAGAGGCGCAAGAACGCGGCACCTCAATCTATCTTGTCGACCGCGTCATCCCCATGCTTCCTGAGGTGTTGAGCAATGACCTCTGTTCCCTTCGTCCCAATGAAGACCGACTCTCTTTCTCTGCAGTATTTGAGATGGATAGCAAAGGCACGACGCACAACGAATGGTTTGGCCAAACGATTATCCACTCAAACAAGCGTTTTAGCTATGAGGAAGCACAGGAGGTGCTCGATTCCGGTACTGGTATCCTGCACGATGAATTACGCATACTCATGGATATCGGCCGAATACTCAGAAAACAACGCTTTGAAGATGGTGCTATCGCATTTGACCAACCAGAAGTCCGTTTTGAACTTGATGAACATGGAAAGCCTATACGTGTGTACACCAAGGTACGCACCGAGACCATGCTCATGATTGAGGACTACATGTTGCTTGCGAATCGCCGAGTCGCAGAGTTTGTGTACGAGCACACGAAGAAACGGGGACGTGACGCTGCATTTGTCTATCGCGTCCATGATGTTCCAAATCCAGAAAAGATTGAATCACTCGGTATTTTTCTTCGCGCACTCGGTCATGAATTTGAAACAAAAAAAGGTGTCATCCAAGCAAAGGATATCAACGCGCTTCTGAAGTCTATCGAGGGCACCCCTGAAGAAAGTCTCATCAAGACCGCAACCATTCGCTCAATGGCAAAAGCGGTCTATACCACCAAAAACATTGGGCACTTTGGACTTGCGTTCAAATACTACACGCACTTCACCTCACCAATTCGTCGATATCCCGACATGATGTCACATCGAATCCTCCGCAAGCACCTCGATGGTTCCATGATTCAAAGCCGAGAGCTTGCGAAGTACGAGAAACTTTCTGTGCAATCCTCAGAGCGTGAGATGACCGCAGTCTCCGCTGAGCGTGACTCGATTAAATTCAAGCAAGTTGAGTACATGCTTGATAAGGTAGGACAAGAGTTTGATGGTATCATCACCGGCGTCACCGACTGGGGTATGTACGTGGAGGACAAGGTGTCTCGCTGTGAGGGTATGGTGCGTCTTTCAAGTATCAAGGGAGATTTCTTCACTCATGAGGCGAGTAAATATCGCATTAAAGGTTCTAGAACGGGAGTCACCTACACCCTCGGTGGCGAGGTACGCATTAAACTCACTCGAGCTGACATGGAAGAACGCGTGCTTGATTTTGAACTCGTGAAGTAGCCTGAAAAAGAAACCTCAACAAACCTTAAGCAGTCGATAACCAGACAAAAGGCCGTCGAGACACTTCGTGTCTCGACGGCCTTATTTTTTCCACTCCGCATACTTCCTTTTTGCACTACATCTATCAAAACAGAACCCGCTTCGAAAAGCGGGTTTGTGTGTGCTCTAGATGGATCACTCCATGATCATACAAGAATCTTGTCCAATATTGGAACTTCTTCCTGTGGCCCACCCGTTTTCTTCGCTTGATACTCCTTTAACATATTCTTCAGCATCTTACCTACCGGAAGCGTGTAGAGTGTGAGTTGAGGTCTATGAAAATATTTTAGTGAGCGGTCATAGACCAGGATATGAGTCACGGGCTGAGTCACCAAATCTAGTTTTCTTGATTTTAACAACAAGAGCCCTTCTCCCATTTTCATATTCCATAATTCTGGCTCTACATGAAAGAAAATGATATCTTCTATCTTCTTGAAGAATCTTATCGGCTGCTCCGGTCCTTTCAACTCTTCAAATCCATACGGATCGCACACAGCAAAGATCTTGGTGAAACATCGTCTTCCCATGGAATCAATCACCCCATACGGCAAATCAAAGTGAGTAAGCAATAACTCCTTTGTCTCAACCGTCTCCGCATCCTTGACATGATCACAAAGCATATGTATTGCTGGCTTATTTGAAGCTAGTTCAAACAATTCAGGATTGAGTGGCATGTATAACACCCTTTCATTTTAGATTGTCTGTAACATGTTCGGAATGAACACGTCCCGATGAGCAAAAAAAACAACATCACTCTACTCAACTTATACCACAAAAATTCACAAATACAAACGAGGACACCCTATGTCCTCGTTTGCCTACTCATACTCATACTTATACTTATACTCACATTACTTCGCCACCGCGACTGCCTCATCGAACTTTACTGAAAGTAGCTTCGACATACCGTCTCCTGCCATGGTAATGCCATAGAGCACTCCGGCACGTCCCATGGTCTCACGATTGTGCGTGATGAGAATGAGTTGCGACTTCTGCGCGAGTGCCGAAATCATATCACCATAGCGTCTGCTATTTGCCTCATCAAGTGCAGCGTCGGTCTCATCAAGAATCACAAAGAGTGGTGGGTTCACCTGACTCATCGCAAAGATGAGTGCAATTGAAGTGAGCGCTCGTTCACCACCTGAGAGCATATCAAGCCCGCGCACTCGCTTATTCGGAAGTTTCACATCGATCTCAATACCTTCTCTACCCTCCTCACTCACCTCGCCCTGTTCTTCACCCTCAAGGAGTTCATCATCCTTCTGTATTGATTTTGGTTTGACACGGATAAGCTCTGCACTCCCACCACCAAACATGAGCGTGAAGAAAGAGTGAAACTCGGTGCCAATTTTTTCTATGCCGCTCACAAATTGCGTATTAAGGTCGTTCGTGAGCTCTCCGATGAGCGAATCAAGCTTCGCAACTGATTCGGTGAGATCGGCAATTTCATGTACTAAAAATTCATCGCGCTCTTTTGCATCCTTATACTCCTTGAGCACATCCTCGTTTGAGCCAGTACCGAGCTCTTCAAGCCGGATTTTCATGCGCTCGAGCTCGTGCTTTCTATTGCGCTGAAGCGTACGCTCTTCAGCGACGATTGCGTCGTGCGGGAGTAGATTTCCTTCCGCATCCTTCACCTCGTATTCAAAATACATACTTGCGGAACGACCAAGGAGTGACACCGCCTCTTGAAGCTCCCCCTTGAACTCTTGCCTGTCTCGGTCGAGCATGGTGAGCTCACGCTCAATGGTATCAATCACCTTCTCCACTTCTCGTTGCTCATTCATAATTGCAAATACCTCGCGCTCCGCCTCTCGGTTTTTTGTATGCTCTGATTCAATTGAGTGCTTGAGGGCTTCATACTCTTCTCCGAGCGACTCCTCAGTCGCTCGGAGTGACTCGGCTTCTTTCTCCGCATGCTCCCGATCTTTCTTGAGTTTTTGAAGCTCTTTGGTAAGAGTCTCGAGCGCATCAGTCTCTGTATCGGTAAACGAGTACGAGAGGAGCACCTTAAGTGCGTGGAGAATATCCTCAAGCGCGCGAGCGAGTCCTTTGCTATCACCCTGTGTAAGTGCTTGCGACGCACACTCCTCTGCTTGTGAGACTACGGACTCGAGCTCACCACGCGGGATCGGCTCCGTCGCATGAGAGGACTGCTTTTTTTGTTGTTCTGCAATCTGGCGTTCAACAAAAAGTATCTGACCCTCACACTGACCGATGACACGCGTGCTCCGTTGCCTTTCGTTTCGAGCGTCACCCATGCGCTTCTCGAGTGCCATGAGTGCTTCACGGGTCTCGTCTTTTTCACGAGAGGCGAGTCGTGCTCGCGCATCGGAAAGAAGCCCTGAAAGTTCTGCTCTCCGCGCGAGGGGTTGTTCCTTTTCTCTAGTCAGACGATCAAAATGAAACGCAATGTATGTATCTTCACGCTTGAGATAGTCGGCATAGACTATCTTCAATTCCTCCTGGAGGGCGATGGAGCGCTCAATTTTCTTGATTTGTCGTTCGAGAAACTTAAGATGCGGTGCAACTTCCCTGCGGAGCGATTCAACCTGTGCAATATTTTCAAGCGTCTTCTTGAGCTTCCTTTCACTCTCCGCTTTTTTAAATTGAAACACCTTGAGCCCAAGTGCGTCCTCAATCATCTCTCTACGCTCGTTTGGATTTGCAGAAAGGATACGGTCGGCCTCACCTTGAGAAATGATGTGGTGTCCCGTAGGACCAATGTTCGCTGAGGCGAGAAGCTCCTGCACATCCTTGAGTCGAGTCTTTGAACCGTTGATACTGTACTCGTTAGTGCCATCACGATTCACGACACGCTCCACCGTGATTTCATCAAAATCAAGGGGGAAAACTCTCGTTCCGTTCACTGACGGATTGAGTAGGGTAATCGCAACCGATGCACGATTTGCACGTGAGATACTTTCAGAACCATTAAAAATAAGATCTTCACCCTTCTTGCCACGAAGCGATTTGATGGACTGTTCACCAAGCACAAATCGAAATGCCTCAGCGACATTTGATTTTCCTGAACCATTTGGACCTACTATAGCGGTAATGGGTGTCGTAAACTCAAGCTCACCCTTTCGTGCGAATGATTTAAATCCGTTTATGGTGAGCTCTTTGAGGTACATGAATTACTTGAGAATTACAATATAGGAATCAACAGTTGGTGTAATACCCGGTGCAATGTTTGGATACGCGGGCGCCCCACACATACGTTGAAAGTTTCCATTTCCCGCCTCCATGGTGAGTGCAACAAGTACAATATGGTTTCCATTACAATTATAGGAACTATTGTAGTAGTACCCATACCCTGCAGTCCCCTGGTACGGATCTCTGAGGGTACTCGTGACGTATGGTGCAATGAGTGTATCAATTGCCGACACACCAGTACCAATCTCAATACCGTTATCGTAGTTAGGGTTTCCGTTTCCAGAAGGTAAACTGGTACTATTCGCGTCTCGATGCATGCGAAGTGCAACCTGAATTTGTTGGAGGTCACTGATACGCTGTGTGTCACGCACTTTTTGCTTCCCCCACTGCATATTTGCGAGTACTACAGTGGCAAGAATACCGACTATCGCGATAACGACCACGATTTCAACGAGGGTAAAGCCTTTCTTGTGTGTAAAGAAATTTTTCATGGTGTAATTCTACCATGAGAGAACGGCGAGGTGATATGGAGGTGGTGAACAAAGTATCATTAAAGTTCCAAGAAAACTGTGGGGAAATCCCCAAAACCAGATTTTTTTAGAGCCCGTCCAATAACCCCAGATACGAGGCATCGAGGATTGAACGCATGAGGTGAGAATGTGCACTGCACTTTCTCACTCTGTACCTCTGGCCACGACGTAGGTGGGGTTAGTGTGGGTGGGCTCGTAGGTCAATCCCATCCCTTTGCACGGATACCAGCTTCAGCTGCAGATTGCTCTGCTTCCTGCTTTGAGCGTCCCTTCCCCTCAGCGACTTTTTCGCTTCCAAGTGAGACTCGTACGGTAAATACGCGGTCGTGGTCTGGGCCAGTCTGCTGGAGAGTCTCATAATTTGGGGTAATACTCGTGTATTCCTGCGCAAGCTCTTGAAAACGGCTCTTTGCATCTTGCCATAGTCGTTTTGCAATAATGGTCTCGGTACGGTCAAAGAGATTACGTCCGACAAACTCTTTTGCGAACTCATACCCCTGATCAAGATAAATAGCACCAATGATTGACTCAAACGTATTGGCAAGAATGTACTGCCTGGCGCGCCCGGTGTCTTTCTCTTCACCTTTTGAGAGAAGGAGAAACTCGCTCAAATTGAGCTTCGTTGCCACCTCAGCAAGCGAATTGGTATTCACGAGCGCTGCACGAATCGCAGTGAGTTCTCCTTCTGATTTTTCTGGAAACTTCTGAAATAAAAAATCAGTGATGACGAGCTCGAGGACGGCGTCACCTAAAAACTCATAGCGTTCATTGTGGCTCTGGGTCGCCTCACGATGTTCATTGAGGTAAGAGCGGTGCGTCACTGCAGTGAGGAGATGTACACGATCAATAAACGTCGTCCCAATACGGGTTTCGAGTTTTTCGAGACTTTGACTAATGTCTGATGTTTCTATCATTGCGATAACGTAGCATACAATTGCCGATTGGAAAAGAACGGTGGCTCTGTATGGAAAAGGAGCACAAAAATATGGTCTGTTATTTTCGACTGACGAGCACCGTCACCGCCTTGGTGACGATAGGAAGAATGTCCTCATAGAAATTGAGCTCAAGAATATCAGCCACCTTAAACCACTGTGCAGCATCGAGCCCACCCTTCTGCTCAAGAACCAAGTTGTCGTACGGAGCACGCGCGAGGAAGTAGGAGACCTGCTTGCGAATTTTTCCCTTTTCGGGATGTGTCGCGACATACTCATTCTTACCGAGCTCGGTCTCTATCTCTATAGTAAGACCAATTTCATCTTTAATCGAACGCTGTGCGCCCATCTCGATATCCTCCGCTTCTTCTATCTTCCCCTTTGAGAGGGTCCAGTGGCCAAAGATGTCATGAACGAGTGCGAGATACATTGCACCTTCGTGCATGGCGTACACTACCGCGCCAGCGAGTCGCTCAATCTCCATTTGGTCAAAGGGTATATCTCGTTTCTTTTTATTTTTTGAAATTTCTTCTTTCCCCGGCTCACCGATTTCTTTATACACTGCACCAAGTACCCCATTGACAAACCGACTTGAATTCTCACCACCAAACTGTTTTGCGAGCTCAATCGCCTCATTAATAGCAACCTTTGCGGGTACCTCACTCCGATCTGAAAAAAGTAACTCATAGAGCCCAAGACGCAAAATATTTCTATCAACTGGCGCAATACGATCAATAGGCCACTCGGGTGCGGCTTTCTCGATGATGAGATCGAGTTCTGGTTGCTTCTGAAGTACTCCATCAAGAAGCTTCTCCATAAATGGAGTGTCTGACTTGTTTGGAGCAAATTCTTCGACATTGCGCATGAGGGTCTCAGCCATCATGCTTTTTTCAATACTATTTAAATCCCACTCAAAGAGTGACTGAAGAACAATTGAACGTGAAAGGTGCCTGTTTGCCATAAAAAATAATGAACTGTTACTACCCACTAGTGTATCAGATTTTGATACGGAAACGTCCCCTTGAGTGGGGACGTTGTGGATTCCGAAATGGGGACTTATTTCTCGGGTGTTGCTTGGGTAGCGTCAGCAACTGGGGCTGGCGAGTCTGAGGTACCCAACTCATTTTTAATAGATTCCTCTTTTGCCTTAAGACGTGCATCTCGTTTTGCTTTCTCGGTCGTGAGATCTACCACCTGACGGCCATTGTAATAGCCACAAGAAAGACACATGTGGTGCTGTCGTCTTGATGCACCGCAATGTGTACACGTGGTGAGCGTCTCAGCGCTAATAGCGTGATGTGATCGCCTGTTCGCGCTGTGCGCGCGTGTATGTCGCATTCGTATAACCATAGTGGGAGAACTATACCAAATATACTTAAAAGTGCAACTTTTTTGAAGATGAGTTCAATAACTAATTGCAACACCTGCTTAGAGCCTATCCACTAACCCCAGATACGAGGCGTCGAGGACTGAAAACATGAGGCGAGAATGCACTGCACTTTCTCACTCTATACGTTCAGCTACGAAGTGGGTGGAGTTAGTGGGTGGGCTCTAAGGTATGCAAAAAGTAGACGCGCTCTTTAACCAATATCACAGACGGCACGTATTACTGAAATCGTCTCGTAAATGAACGACGATGGAGTGTCGAAAGTCCGTGCGTCTGAATTGCTTCGATGTGAGCTTTGGTGCCATAGCCCTTGTGGACGTCAAAGTGGTAGTCGGGGTAGTCATCCGCAACACGCACCATATAGGTGTCACGGGTGACTTTCGCACAGATAGACGCGAGCCCAATCACCCGCTCTTTTGCGTCTCCTCGAATAATAGTCTCCTGATGCACATACGTAGGTGGAGCATGGAGGAGGCCATCAAGGAGAATCATAGTCGATGCAGGAGGCATAGGGAGTTTTTGAAGACAACTCACTATTCCCTCTTTCACTGCTCCCGTGATGCCAATGCGGTCGATGGTTTCAGCACTCACGAGCATGACCGCAAAGTCGAGCAGGTGTTGTTCTTTAAGCTCAGTGGCACGCCAAAAAATCGCTTCGCGATTTTTTGGCGTCACCTTTTTCGAATCTGCCACCCCCGGAATGAGTGCCCAGTCAAAATCCACAGGCACACACACTGCACCTACCGCAACGGGGCCAGCAAGCGGACCTCGTCCAGCTTCATCGATTCCTATAGTGTGAGTAATCATACGTTATTATATGTACGGAAGAGTCTCCTTCTTACGGAGCTGGTCAGGTTGTCGCTATTTCTCATACTTCGAAATAGCTGGCAACCTCTTGCGAGAGT
>CAZDUC010000014.1:0-4080 GCA_964508585.1 uncultured Candidatus Saccharibacteria bacterium | reverse complement strand
TCAGGTTGTCGCTATTTCTCATACTTCGAAATAGCTGGCAACCTCTTGCGAGAGTTTCCCAAACTCTCTCTCCTTACAGGAGCTGTTCAGGTTGTCGCTATTTCTCATACTTCGAAATAGCTGGCAACCTCTTGCGAGAGTTTCCCAAACTCTCTCACTACTATACAATACTCGGACTATGAGCGAACTCAATCAAAAAGCAGATTTTGTCCACCTCCATGTGCACTCGCACTATTCGCTTCTCAATGCAATCCCAACACCAAAAGAACTCGCCCATCGTGCGAAGGAGTACCACATGCCCGCACTTGCACTCACCGACAACGGCGCGCTCTACGGAGCAATCAATTTCTACAAAGCATGCACCAAAGAAGGTGTCAAACCTATCATCGGTATCGATGCGTACCTCGCACCACGTACCCTCTTTGATAAAGATGCAGGACTCGATAAGCCTCGAGGACGAGTGGTATTTCTTGCCAAAAACAATGACGGGTATAAAAATCTTATCAAAATGGTGACCGAGTCCTACGTCAATGGCTTCTACTACAAGCCCCGCATCGATCATGGTCTCATTGAAAAACTCCACAACGATCTCATCTGTATCATTCCCTCCTTTAGTGGCGAGCCGATTCTCGCCCTCAAAACTGGCGTGGAAGAGCATGCAGAGGCCTCCCTCGATTGGTACAAGAGTGTGTTTGGTGATGACTGTTTTCTCGAAATCACCCACCATCCAGAAATTGAAGGACATGAGGCGCTCCAAAAAAGTATCCTCGCGCTCGCCAATAAAACACAGACACCGCTCGTCGCTGCACATGATGTGTACTACCTCAACAAAAAAGACTACCTTGCGCGAGAGACTATGATTAAGATTCAAACTGGTGGTGTCGTAGAAACACAAGACACAGAGGGCGAACTTGCACCAAACTTTTCATTCATTTCACCAGAACAAGCGCATGAACTCTTTACAAGCCCCGAAGAAAAGAGAGCCCTCCAAAACACCATAACGATTGCAGATGCCTGCAATGTAGAAATGAGTCCAGGATCCACGTGGTATTTCCCTGACTATCACATTAAAAGCGGAAAAGAGCCTGATGTCGAACTTTCCGACACTGCGTACGAAGGTGTGACATGGCGTGGGCTCGATAGTACGGATACGGTCGTCAAAGAGCGTCTCGATTACGAGCTTGGTGTCATTAAAATGAAAGGCTACGCAAAGTACTTTCTCGTCGTGGGTGACCTCATTCGAGAAGCACGTGAGCGAAAAATTCTCACCACTATTCGAGGCTCGGTTGCTGGCTCACTCACCACCTACGTCCTCGGCATCACGAACGTAAATCCACTCGAATATAAGCTTCCCTTCGAGCGTTTCCTCAACCCCGAACGCCCCTCTGCACCGGATATCGACATGGATTATGCCGATAATCGACGCGATGAAATCATTGAATACGCGCGCGCGAAATACGGAAGTGACAACGTCGCACAGATTGGTACCTTTGGAACCATGATGGCGCGCGCTGCCGTGCGTGACGTCGCGCGCGCACTCGGCCACCCCTACGCTACGGGCGATCGCATTGCAAAGCTCATCCCCATGGGAAGCCAGGGTTTTCCGATGACCATTGAAAAAGCGCTCGATATTGAGCCTGATCTCAAAACCCTCTACGCGAAAGACGCTGAAACAAAAGAGGTGATTGATCTCGCAAAGCAAATTGAGGGACGTGTTCGACACGTGGGTGTACACGCAGCGGGTGTGGTGATTTCTCCCCTCCCCCTCACCGAATTTGTCCCCGTTCAACCCGACCCCAAAAGTGGCAAACTCATCACCCAGTACGAAATGCATTCCGTGGGAGAAGATGGTGTGGGGCTCCTTAAATTTGACTTTCTCGGTATCAAAAATCTCTCCATACTTTCCGATGCGGTTCGGCGTGTCGAAAAAATTCATGGCACACACATTGATATTGAAAACATCCCTGTCGATGATCTAAAGACATTCGAGATGCTCGCGCGTGGCGAAACAATGGGACTATTCCAGTTAAATGGAAGTGGCATGACGGCCTTCCTCAAACAGCTCCGTCCCTCCACGATTCACGATATCAATGCCATGGTGGCACTCTATCGCCCGGGGCCAATGGAATCTATTCCCCAGTACATTGAGCGCAAGCATAATGCAGATCTCGTGTCCTATCTCGATCCTCGCCTTGAGAACATACTCGATCGTTCCTACGGAGTCATCACCTACCAAGACGATGTGATGATGATTGCACGTGAACTCGCAGGCTACTCGTGGCTTGAAGCCGACATGCTTCGTAAAGCAATGGGAAAGAAAATTCCTGCGGTCATGGAGGCAGAAAAAGACAAGCTCCTTAAGGGTTTTGTGGAGTACGGCACACTTTCAGCACATCTCGCCGATAAACTCTGGAAACTGATTGAGCCCTTTGCCGCGTATGGATTCAACAAGGCACACGCTGCGAGTTATGGACGCGTCGCCTACCAAACTGCCTACATGAAGGCTAATTTCCCCGAGGAATACATGTCCGCAGTACTCACCGCAGATGCAGGTGACACGGAAAAAATCTCTGAAATCATTCAAGAGTGTGTGCGCATGGGCATCGAGGTACTTCCACCTGATATCAATGAGAGCTTCTCACCGTTTACAGTCGTCCCGACATTGACCAATGATTCAACCCCTGATGCGTACGGGAAACGAGAAATGCGCGGAGTGAATGAGGAGCACACCGAGACACATCAGGTATATGGTGAGGGAGAACCGGAATCTACGACAAAACAAATCGACACTGCCCGTGTGCATGCTGGACGAATTCGGTTTGGACTCACCACTATCAAGAACTTCGGGGAGGGTATCGCAGAAGCAATCATAGATGAACGGAAGGCAGGAGGGCCGTATGTGTCTCTCCAAGATTTTCTCTCGCGTGTGACGAACAAAAATCTCAACAAAAAGTCACTCGAGGCACTCATTATGTCTGGCTCACTCGACCGTTTCGCAGAGCGTGGTGTCATGCTCCACAACATAGAAACACTCCTCTCCTACCACAAGGAACAGAACATGAGTAAGGCATCAGCGCAGGATTCTCTCTTTGGACATCTTGAGAACGCCTCAATCCACACGCTCACTCTCGAGCCGGCACCACCCGCAACACAACGAGAGAAATTACTTTGGGAAAAAGAGCTCCTCGGTGTGTATGTATCTGGACATCCCCTTGATGAGTTCCGTACTGAGCTTGCAAAACGACCACGGATAGGCGTCATTAAAAAAGAGACACGGAATGGCATACCGATTGTGACCGCCGGAATGGTGGAAAATGTGCACGAAATTTTGACCAAAAAAGGCGACCGGATGGGTTTTATCGCAATCGGCGATGGCATGGACTCTATCGAGCTTGTAGCCTTTCCTGAAGTGTATAAAACCAACCATGACCTTTTCGTAGTAGGTTCGTGTGTGGCAGTACAGGGCAAACTTTCCATGCGAAATGAAGAGCCAACCGTAGTGATTGACCGTATCAAGGCCCTCGGAGCAAGTACAAAAGAACAGTCACCTGAGTAGATGCGACCGAGGCAAGATCTCGGGCAAGCTAGAACAAAGAAACCGGCGCGCCCTTTGGGCGCGCCGGTGTGTTGTCGATTTTTGCTTTTATTTTCTCACCACCTCCAACCAAAAGCACATTTTATAATTGACAGTATGACATACATTGTATATCATACTTACCAATGAAGTACTTTGATTGGGATAAGGAAAAAAATGAATGGCTTATAAAAAATCGCGGAATTTCTTTTGAGGCATGTGTACGTGAAATTCAAGAAGATAGGGTGCTTTCACTAGAGGATAATAAGCCACCTTTTTCACATCAAATGAAGTACGTGGTTGCAATAGCGGGATATGCGTACGTAATTCCTTGTGTAATTGAAGGGGATAAGGTTTTTTTAAAAACTGCATATCCATCACGAAAGGAAACAAAAAAGTATTTATCAACATATAATCAATACCATGATTAAAGAACCAGATTTTGATAATCTCACTCCAGAAGAACAAGAAATTGAGGATGCCCTAGAGAGTGGTGAAATAGTGAC